>JANPCT010000857.1:0-2664 GCA_031431095.1 Acidobacteriota bacterium
CACCCGCGCGCACTGACACCGATCCCGAGATCGTCGCGGCGGCGGCGTTCGCGGCTGGCCAGTTGAAGGACGCGGACGCTGTCGCGTGGCTCGACACTGTGCTGGCGGCCCCGGCAACGCCGCCCGCCGTGAGCCAGGAAGCGGCCCGATCGCTCGGAAAGATCCGATCGCCTGAGGCGCGGGCCTCACTCGCGCGTTATCTATCCACCGCGCCGATGACTCGCGCATCCGCGGCGCCGGCCGGGGAAGCGCTGCTCGCCCTTGGACGGTTCCCGCTGTCCGGCGATGTCACACCGATCGTCCGGTGGACATCGGCGTCCGACGCGGACCTGCGCTGGCGCGCCGCGTGGGCGCTGTTCCGTCCCAGGGATCCCGCGGCGGTACCGCATCTGCTGCGCCTCGCGGACGATCTCTCCGCCGACGTCCGCCTGTGGGCCGTGCGCGGCCTGGCGCCCGCGGCTGTTGCGGCCGCCGGACTCGATGCCGCGCGCGCGGCGTCCCGCCTGCGCGCCGCGGTACGCGATCCCGATCGCCGCGTGAGAACCGAAGCGGTACGCGCGCTGACTGCGTACGACGACGACGATTCCTTTTCAATCCTGCTGGGAGCGCTGGATTCACCAGACTCGTGGCTGTCGGTCTCGGCCGCCGAGGGACTGGCGCGCTTTGCCGCGCGCAAGGACGTCGTCGTCTCGAAGCTCGTCGCCGCGTCAGCGCCGGCGCGGCCGCTGGCTGTCAGGATCGCCGCGCTTGGTTCGCTCGGGCCGCTCTCTCCGGAACGCGCGATCGAGGCGGCGTCAGCGCTCGCCCGTGAAACGAGCATCGTTGCACGAACGACTGCGCTGCAGACTCTCCGTCGTCTTGGACCGGCCGGGACCGCGCGACTCGACGAGCTGATCGCGGCCGATGCGGTGTTGAAGGCGCTGCTGCCGCCAGCACAGCGCGCTCCCCGCCCCGCCGCCGCGGTGCGACCAGAATCGGAGTACCGCCGCCTCGTCGAGCGGTGGATCGTACCGGACTACAACGGACTGCCGAAGCCCCGCGCGATTCTCGAGACGCCGCGCGGCCCGATCGAGATCGAGCTGTATGCCGGCGATGCCCCGCTCGGTCTCGACTACTTCGTCAGCGTCGTCGAATCCGGAGCGCTGGTCGGCACCGAGTTCGGCTGCGTCGTTCCCAATTTCGTTGCCCAGCAGCGCGCAATCCGCGAGGACGTCACGCTGCGTGACGAAGTCAGCCGCCGTGGGCTGACGCGCGGCAACCTGAGCTGGGCGTCGGCCGGTCTCGACACCGGACGGCCGGGCTACACACTCGGCAACGCGCCGCAGCCGCACAATGAAGGGGACTTCACCGCCCTGGGCCGCGTGGTGAAGGGCATGGATGCCGTCGACCACCTGGAGCTTGCGGATCGGATCACGGCGGCGCGCATGGTCCCGGCCGCGGGCCGGGCGCGCATCCGCTGACGGCAACAGTGCCGGCATTGTCCTGGTCGATGGCAAGGGGGACTCATCACCCGCATCACCGCACCGGACTTCGGCAGACCGACCTCGTCGTTCGGCACGCGCAAGGTCGACATCGGGATGGGGATTGCGTTCTGAGCAGGGCGCAGCGCCCCTCTAGCCTTTGACCAGCTCGAGGTCGAGCGAGATCTTGATCTCGTCGCCGACCGCGATGCCGCCGGCTTCGAGGACCTGGTTCCAGGTCAGTCCGAAGTCACTGCGCTTGATCTTCGTCGCGGCACTGTAGCCGGCGCGCTCGCCGCCCCACGGATCCTTGCCGCGCCCTTCCGAGGTCACGTGCAGGATCACTTCGCGGGTGACGCCGTGCATCGTCAAGTTTCCGGTCAGATTGAAGCGATCGCCGCTGATGTCGGTGACCCGCGTGCTCGTGAAGGTGATCGCCGGATGTTTCTCCACGTCGAAGAAATCGGCGGATCGGAGATGCGTGTCGCGTTGCGGCTCACGCGTGTCGATGGTGGCGGCGGCGATCTCGACGTGCGCCCGGGCGGCGGCGGGATCGGAGTCGTCGGTGATGACCGTCCCCTTGACGCCGTCGAATCGTCCGCGGACGCTGGTGATCATCAGGTGCCGGACTGCGAATTCGACGTGGCTGTGGGTCGGGTCGATCGTCCAGGTCGTCGTGGCCGGGGGTGCTGTGGCGGTTGCTGTGCTCATCTCTGCCTCCTTAAAAAACCTTAGTGACTATATAAAAGTAAGTTGCTTGTGTCAAGTGGGCCGTTGGGCTAAGATTCAGGCATGGGTCTGAAGCCCCACCTTTGTGCGAGGTTTCACCGCGCCGTCGAGCTCATCGGCGGACGGTGGACGGGCGCCGTCATCCAGCTGCTCCTCAACGGACGGCTCCGCTTCGCGGAGCTGCGCGCGTCCATTCCAGAGATCAGCGATCGCATGCTGTCCGAACGGCTCAGAGAGCTCGAGAGCGAAGGCATTGTCGCGAGGCGGGTCGTACCGGAGACGCCTGTGCGAGTCGAGTACGACTTGACGGAAAAAGGACGCGCGCTCGAACAGGCGCTGTCGGCCGTGGGCCGGTGGGCGGAGCGCTGGGGCGGCGAGACGCCGAACGCCGCGGGCTCGAGCGAGTCGAAGCGGGCGGCGGATCGCAAGGCGAAGGCGCCGCGCCCGGTCGCAGCCCGACGGCGAGCCGGCCGCG
>JANPCT010000858.1:0-2537 GCA_031431095.1 Acidobacteriota bacterium
CGGACGCGGCGCCCGCGGCGGAGCACCGGCGGCCCTGCCGGAAGGGGCGAAGATGGGCTCGTGGAACGGCCGGGAGTGCGTCATCCCCACGCCGGGCGCCGGCCCTGGAGGCGGCGGCCGCGGACGCGCCGCCGGCGAGATGACGCCCGAGCAGCAGGCCGCACAGACGGCAGCGGCCGAGCGCGCCGCGAACCTCAAGGCCTGGCGCACCTCCGCGTCGATGGAGCCCTTCAGGAAGATCCGCAAGATGTACAACGACGCAGGCGTGACGATTTATGCCTACAAGTCGGACGCCATGCCGAAGAACATGCAGACGTCCGACGCCGAGCTCGACTATCTCTTCAACGTCGCCTCGACGCTCGGCGCTTCCCACACCACGATGGAGCTGCCCGCGGGACCCGATGCCGAAGCGATGCTGAAGCGCATGGCGCAGTTCGCCGAGAAGCACAAGGTCGCGGTCGCCTATCACACGCACACGCAGGGCAGCATGACGTGCTTCGATCAGGCCTTTGCCATCTCGAAGTGGAACATGTCGAACGTCGACTTCGGCCACTGGGTCGCCGCCGGCAACGTCGGCGGGACGCCGATGGATTTCCTCCAGAAGCACCACGATCGGATCGCAAGCTTCCATATCAAGGACCGGACGACGCCGGAGCACTGCTCGCTGAACCTGGCGTGGGCGACCGGCGAAACGCCGATCAAGGAGATCCTCCAGATGGTCAAGAAGAACAAGTGGAAGATGCCCGCCTCGATCGAGATGGAGTACGACGTGCCTGAAGGATCCGACGCGGTCGCGGAAGTGCGCAAATGCGTCGAGTTCTGCCGCCAGGCGCTGGCTTAAGCCGTCGTCATGGGAATCGTCGCTGGCATCGATCTCGGCGGAACGGCCGTCAACTACACGCTGCTCGACAGTGTTAGCGGCCGGTTCCTGATCGACGGGCTCTGCGAATGTCCCGCGCTCGTCTCGGACGGGCCGGGCGTGAGCCTGGAGCAGATTGCGAAGGGCCTCGCGGACGCCGCGTCCCGCGCCGGCATCGGTCTCGACGACATTCGCGCCGTCGGCCTTGACACACCAGGGCCGGCGAGCGCAACGGGCGTGCTGAGCGCTCTTGGTTCGACCAACTTCTCCCATGTCGGCTGGCACGGCTTCGACCTGCGCGGCGGGCTGGAGCGGCAGCTGCAACGGCCGGTCATCTATCTCAACGACGGCAACGCCGCGGCGCTCTGGGGCCACACCGCGCTCTTCGGCACGGCGGAACAGGGCACCAGCATCTCGGTCATCATCGGCACCGGCACCGGCGGCGGCATCGTCGTCGACGGCAGGCTGTTGAGCGGGCGCAACGGCTTCGCCGGCGAGGTCGGCCACGTGCTGATTCCATGCGACGCCATCCCCGGCCTCGACGGTCTCCAGCCGCCGTGCAACTGCGGCCGTACGGGCGATCTCGAGTCACTCTGCTCGCTGACCGCCATACGGCGGACGTTGCTTCCGCACTTCCTGAAGCGGTATCCGGACCATCCGCTGCAGGACGTCGATCCCGCGGTGGGCGCTATCCGGGTGCGCGGTCTTGCCGACAAGGGGGATGCCCTGAGCCTGGAGATCTTTCGTGTGCAGGCACGAGCCCTTGCGCTCTTCCTCGATCAGATGGTCAACCTGTTCGATCCCGATGCGTTCCTGATCGGCGGCGGCGCCCTCGAGGCCTCGCCGGCGTTTCGCAGCTGGTTCGTGAAGGAAACGCTGGACGCGCTGCCGATCCAGCGCGAGGAGCAGGCCGTGCGCCTCGAGCTGATGCCGGACGGCGATACTGCCGGCGCGCGTGGTGCGGCCCTCGAAGCGCTCCGGCGCCTGCGTGAGCACCTGGCGCGATAGAATCAGCGCCATGCACCGGCGCACACTGATCAGTCTTCTCCCCCTGCTGGCCGTGGCCGCGACCGCCGGCTGCGGCGGGCGGTCATCCGACACGCCACCTGCGCAATCCGCCGCGCCGGCCTCCGCGTCAGCTCCGGCCGGCCCACGCGTCTACGTGACCGACGAGTCGGGCGGACGCGTGGCCATCGTGGACCCGGCCGCGGGGCGTCTCGTCGATACGCTGGCAGTGGGGAAGCGGCCGCGCGGCATCGCGCTGATGTCCGGCGGCCACCTGCTCGTCGCGCTGTCGGGTTCCCCGATCGCGGGGCCAGGCGTCGACGAATCCAAGCTGCCGCCCGCCGATCGCAAGGCGGACGGCATCGGCATCGTCGACCTCGGCGCACTGAAGGTGGCGCGCGTCCTGCGCAGCGGTCCGGACCCGGAATCGTTCGCCTTGTCTCCCGACGGGAAGACGCTCTACGTCTCGAACGAGGACACCGCCGAGATGTCGGCCGTCGACGTCACGAGCGGCGAGGTCCGCGCCCGCGCCACAGTTGGCGAAGAGCCGGAAGGCGTCGCCGTCAGACCTGACGGCAGGATCGTCTACGTCACCTGCGAAGGCGCGAACGGCATCGGAGCCCGTGACCGCGTCGTTCCACGGCGCGAACGCAAAGGGCGGCGGCAGCGGCGG
>JANPCT010000859.1:0-1779 GCA_031431095.1 Acidobacteriota bacterium
GTTCGAGTGTCGCGGATAGTCTGCGGGGAGCGCGTGCCGATCGACCTTACCGTTGGGCGTCAGCGGCAGTCGATCGAGAAAGACAAAAGCCGACGGCGCCATGTACTCCGGGACGCGATCCTTCAGAAACAATCGCAACTCGGCTGCGGGCGGCGCCTGTCGATCGACGGCGACCAGATATGCGACAAGCTTGGTTTCCCCGGATGAATCTTGCCGCGGCAGGACCACGCACGACGCGATAGCGGGATGCGCGCGCAGGGCGACGTCGATCTCGCCGGGCTCGACCCGGTAGCCGTGGACCTTTACCTGGTCGTCAGTGCGGCCGAGGAACTCGATGCGGCCGTCGCGGAGATAGCGCGCGCGATCGCCAGTCTTGTACATCCGTTCGCCGGGCGTTTCGCAGAAGGGGTCCGGGATGAACTTGTCGGCCGTGGCATCGGGCCGACCAATGTATCCGCGGGCCACTCCGCGGCCACTGATGTGCAAATCGCCGGCGACGCCCGCCGGCACCGGCCGCAGTAGCGCGTCGAGGATGTAGGCCCGGATGTTTCCCAGCGGCCGGCCCAGCGGCACGGCGCCGGACGTGTTGTCGGGGGCCGTCGATCCAACGTCATATGTCAGAGCTCCGACGGTCGTCTCGGTGGGGCCGTAGTGGTTGACGATCGCCGTGCCGGGGGCCAGGGACTTGATCCGCTGAACCAGACTCCACGGGCAGACGTCGCCGCCCAGCACCAGTCGGTTTCGCGGGAGGACACTGGCCGGCTTCGATCCCGACAGCAGTGCCGTCAGGTGCGACGGCACAATTTTGAGGCAGTCGATGCGATGCTCGTCGAAGTACGCGCCCAACAGGTCGGGATCGCTGGCGCGCGCGTCGGAGATCAGATGGAGCGTGCCTCCGGTCAGCAACGCGGGGAACAACGCGGTGTTCCCCAAGTCGGCGCCGATGGTGGAGATCATCGCAAAGCTCGGGGCTGGCACGCCGAGTTGGTCCGATATGGCGTTGACGTAGTTGACCAACTGCCGGTGTTCGACCGCAACACCCTTCGGCCTGCCCGTCGATCCAGACGTGAAGATCACATAGACGAGGTTGCCGTCGGTCGCACTCCGCTGCGGCTCGACCGCGGTCTTGGCCCGCAAGAGATCGGCGTCCGTATCGAGACGAACGATATGCCGCAGGCCATCGCCAAACCCGTCGCCGATCTTCCCGGTCGTGACCAGCAGGTTCACCTGAGCGTCATCCAGGATCATGGCGAGGCGGCTCTTGGGCAGGCTGGGATCGAGAGGCACGTACGCGGCGCCCGCCTTCAGAATCCCGAACAACCCGACGATCAACGCAATCGAGCGCTCGACACACAAACCCACCGGCACGTCCGGGCCGGCGCCGCACTGAATCAGATGGTGGGCCAACTGGTTGGCGCGTGCGTTCAGCTCTCGGTATGTCAGCCGGTCGGCTTCGTAGACGACCGCTGCCGCGTCGGGGGTCCGGGCCGCCTGATCCGCGAACAGCTCGTGCGTGCATCGGCCCGTCGCGTGTGGCGTTGACGTTTCGTTGAACGCAACGAGCAGGCGGCGGCGTTCGCCGCGGCCGACGATTTCCAGCTCGCTCAGGGAAGCGCCAGGCCTGATGCTGGCGTCCTCAACCAGCGTCGTCATCTGTTCCGCAAGGATCAGGGCATCCTCGTTCGAGAGGATGCTGGAGTCGAACTGCAGGTCCGCGCCGACGCGGCCTGCGTCTTCTTCACACACGAACTTCACCGTGAAGCGATCGATGCAGGCGTC
>JANPCT010000860.1:0-3857 GCA_031431095.1 Acidobacteriota bacterium
TATATATATATATATATATATATATACTCGACCTGGAAGAGCTGCCCTTCGATGATGTAAATCGCCTTCTCGTGCAGCATCGTCGGACCGCTGGTGAAGTCGGTTTCGGCGATGACGCGCTCGCCGCGCGTGGTGTCGATGACGACGAAGTTGTCCGACGAGACCGAGCGCAGGCTGACGGCGTCGGCAGGATACGATTCGTTGGTCCAGTTCCACTGGCCGTCGGCACGGTGCACGAAGCCTTCTTCGCCGAGGACGGCGAGAATCTCCTGGAGGTTGACCGCATCGGCGCGCCCCTCCGCGCCGAACTGCTCGTCGGCGCCGAAGGGCAGTTCGAATGCCGCGCACTTCACGTGATCGAGGAGGATGTGCAGGTTGTCGGGATTGATCAGCGCGTGCTCCGGCGAGGCATCGAAGAAGTACGACGGGTTGCGGATGATGAACTGATCGATCGGCGCGCTGCTGGCAACGAGGACGGCGGCCGACCGCGTGGAGCGGCGGCCGGCGCGCCCGGCCCGCTGCCAGGTGGCGGCGATGGTGCCGGGATATCCCGCCATCACCGACACGTCGAGAGCGCCGATATCGATCCCGAGCTCGAGGGCGCTGGTCGAGACCACGGCGCGCACGCTTCCCTCCCGCAGGCCGCGCTCGATCTCGCGCCGGCGTCCCGGGAGATAGCCGCCGCGGTATCCGCGGATGACATCCGAGCTTCCGTCGGGCCCCTGGTAGGCGTCCTTCAGATACGTGGTCAGGATTTCGGTCGCCAACCGGCTCTGCGCAAAGAGGATCAGCTGGAGATTGTGCTTCAGGAATTCGAGCGCGACGCGGCGTGATTCGGTGAGGTACGAGCGCCGGATGCCGAGCTCCTTGTTGACGACCGGCGGATTGACGAAGAGGAAGAACTTCTCGCCGCGGGGCGCGCCGTTCTGATCGATGAGCTCGAACGCGCGGCCGGTGAGCCCCTTGGCGAGCTCCGCCGGATTGGCGATCGTGGCGGACGAGCAAATGAAGATCGGGTCCGCGCCATAGTGGCGGCAGACCCGCAACAGCCGGCGCATGATGTTCGCGAGATGACTGCCGAACACGCCGCGATACGCATGCAGCTCGTCGATCACGACGAACTTCAGGTTCTCGAACAGCTTCGCCCAGCGCGGGTGGTGCGGCAGAATCCCGGAGTGCAGCATGTCGGGATTGCTCAGCACGACATGCGCCTTGCCGCGGATGGCGCGCCGTGCATCCGATGGTGTGTCGCCGTCGTAGGTGAAGACGCCAATTTCCGGAGCGCCGTGCTGCTGGGCGAGCTCCACCAGCCCGTGCAGCTCGGCGAGCTGGTCCTGCGCCAGCGCCTTCGTGGGGAACAGATACAGCGCGCGCGATGAAGGGTCTTTCAGGATCGCGTCGATCACAGGAGCGTTGTAACAGAGCGTCTTGCCTGATGCCGTTGGCGTGATCGTCACCACGTTGCGGCCGGCGAGCACGTGCCCGAACGCCAGCGCCTGGTGCGTATAGAGCTGTGCGATGCCCCGCGCCGCAAGCGCGGCACGCAGCCGATCGTCGGTCTGTTCCGGGAATGGCGCGTAAGTCGCGGCGAGCGCGGGCAGCCGCCGTGTGGCTGTGACGATCGCATCGGCATCAGGGCCGCCGGGCCGCGGCGACGCCGCCAGCCGGCCAAGCGCCTGCTGCAGAAGCTGGTCCTTGTCGCCTGAGATGACCGGCAGAGAGGGAGGGGCCATGGGATCTAAGTCCGGATCTTCGAGTGAGTTGCGGGGTTATCGTAGCAGGGTGCCGGCGGGCGATCAATAGGCGAAAGCGGGCTGAAGGTCGAAAGACTACGACACCGTCGGACGATCGGCGCCGTCGTGTGGGGCGTTGGGAGCGGCGAGGTGATCCCGGGCGATGGCGGCGACGATTCCGCTCAGGCCGAGGAGGCCGATCAGGTTCGGGAACACCTGCAAGGCGTTCATCAGATCGCCCCACGCCCAGACGAGATCGACTTTCGTCACCGCGCCAAACGGAATCAGCAGGCAGTAGATCCAGCGGTACGGCATCGTGACCTTGCGGCCGAGGATGTATTCGAAAAACTGCTCGCCGTAATAGGCCCAGCCGATCAGCGTCGTGTAGCCGAACAGGAAGACGCAGAACGCGACGATCCAGCCGCCGAACGTCGGCATCACGGTATTGAAGCCCGCCGCGACCGCGGCGCTGCTCGTCGCGCCCGACTGCCAGACGCCGGTGAGGAGGATGGTCATGGCGCTGATGGTCGAGGTCACGAACGACACGGTAAAGACCTCGACGATCGCATTCAATCCCTGCTGCACGGGCTGCGTGCTTTGCGCGGTGCCGTAGGCCACGGCGGCAGTGCCGTAGCCGGCTTCGTTGGCGTAGACGCCGCGCGCGATGCCGTAGCGCATCGCGATGAACAACCCGAACCCGAGTCCTGACTGCAGGCTCAAGGCTTCACGGACGACCAGGGCCAGCACACCGGGGATTTTCGCGGCATTGAAGCCGATGACGATCAAGCCGCCGGCAAGGTAGAGCCCTACCTTCAGCGGCGAGAGTTTCTCCGCAGCGCGTCCGATCGACTTGATGCCGCCGATGATCACCAGCCACGTCAGGATCGCGACACCGATCCCTACGGCGAGCTTCGGGATCCCGAACACGCTGTTGACGACGAGCGCGATCGAGTTGGGCTGGGTGAAGGGCGTCGTGGTCAGCGCGGCAATCGCGGCAACCAGCGCGAAGATCCAGGCGAGCGCCGGAGACTTCAATCCGTCGCGCAGATAGTACATCGGCCCGGACAGTACAGTCGTTCCGTTGACTTGCCGATATTTCAGGCCGAGGGTGGCTTCGGCGAACTTGATCGCCATGGCGACGAATCCGTAGACCCATATCCAGAACAGCGCGCCAGGGCCGCCCGATACGATCGCCGTCGCCACGCCGGCGATGTTGCCGGTGCCGATCGAGGCGCCGAGCGACGTCATGAACGCCTGGAACGGCGTCAGGGCGCCGGTGCTGCCGGTAGGACGGCGTGCGAACGCGACACGCCACGCTTCCCCGAAGCGCCGCACCTGGACGCCGCCGGTTCGCAGCGTCAGCCACAAGCCGCTCAGCAACAGGATGCCGACGAGCCACGGCATGAACAGCGCCGTGGTGAACGTATCGATGGCATCGGCGAGGCCGGCTGGAATCATGACAAGTTCAGGGTTTGGGCTTCAGGGTTTGGGCTTTTAAGCTTCGGAATCGAAACTTAAATATTGCTGCGTCCCTGGGAGCCGTCGACCGGGATCGATGCGCCCGAGATCCAGCTGGCGCGGGTGGAGGCGAGGAAGGCCACCACGGCGCCTACTTCGTCGGCGCGGCCGAAGCGGCCGAACGGCAGCTCCCGCTTGATCATGTCCGCAATCGCGGCGGGGTCGCTCTGCTGACGCTTGTGCCACGAGCCGCCGGGGAACATGATCGACCCTGGCGCGACACTGTTGACGCGGATGTTCGCCGGCGCGAGCTGCTGCGACAGCGCCTTGGCCAGGCTGATCTCCGCCGCCTTGACGGCGTTATAGGTCATGCGTCCACCGGATTCACGGCCGTAGATCGACGCGATCATGATGATCGAGCCGCCGCCGCGCTGCCTCATGTGCGGCACCGCGAGGCGCGAGGCCCGAATCGCGGGAAACAGCGTTTCATCGAACGCCGCCTGCCACTCGGCGTCGGTCGTCCCCAATAGATCCGATCCCGCGGCCCGGCCGACATTGTTCACCAGGATATCGAGTCCGCCAAACGTCTCGACCGCGCGCGTGATGACCAGCTCGACGCCGGCAGGGGTCGAGACGTCCGCCTGCACCGCCGCGATCATGCCAGGC
>JANPCT010000861.1:0-2256 GCA_031431095.1 Acidobacteriota bacterium
GTTGCCGCTGTTGGCCTGCGCGACCGCGCCGGTCACGTCGGTGCCGACATAGTTGCCCTCGATCACGTTGCCGCCGGCGCCCGTAATCAGGATGCCGTTGCTGCCAAAGTTCCGGATGACCAGGCCGCGCACGAGGCTCGACGCGCTGTTGAGCGCGAGGCCCGGCACGCCGCCGGCGAGGCTGCCGTTGAGGACGATGACCGGCGACCCGGCGAAGGTCGGCTGCGTCGTGCCGTCGATCACGACGGGGCTGGTCACCACCGGCAGGGCCGAGGTCAGGTTGATCGTGTAGGGCCCGGTCCCGGGGATCTGGAACCTGATGTTGTCGGCGCCGGCGTTGGCGTTGGCGTCGAGCATCACCTGGCGCAGCGACCCGGGGCCGCTGTCATTGGTGGTGGTCACGACGTACGAAACTCCCGCCGGCGGCGGAACGTTCCCCTGCTCGACGCCGACGACGACGTCGACGGACTGCGGGAACACGGCGATCTCCACCGCGGCGGGGTTGTACGGCACGAGCGCCGGATCGCCTGCCGGGCGCAGCTGGTAGGCACGCAGTGTCACATACACGGCGTCCGGCTTGTAGTCCATCTGCAGCTGATCGTCAGGCGTGGCCGCGAACTGCGTGACCGCGGTCTGCGCGGCGCGCAATGCGTTGCCCGAGTCTCCCGGCGCCGACAGGGCGAACGTCGCGTTGCTCACGAGGGGGTTGCTGACCAGCGGGTTGAGCGCGCTGTTGCTGACGAGCGGGTTGCTCACCAGCGGATTGCTGACCAGCGGATTCGGAATGCTGGAGATGATCTGGTCCTGCAGGACGTTCTTCGCGGCGCAGCCGACCGTGCCCCCGTAGGTCGAGGTCTTGTAGATGAGCAGCTGGAAGGTGTAGCTGCCCTCGAGCGCCTGGGCGTTGGCGACGTTCACTGCCGCGGTCATCGCCGACGCGACTGTACCCTGTCCGGTCACGGTCCAGGTGGTGTCCGTGATGTTGTACACCGCGGTTCCTTCCGGCAGCGCCGGATTGCTGACGAGCGGATTGCTGACGAGCGGGTTGAGGGCGCTGTTGCTGACGAGCGGATTGCTCACCAGCGGGTTGCTGACCAGCGGATTCAGCGCGGTGTTCGAGACGAGGGGGCTGGTCGGATTCAGGTTGCTGACCAGCGGGTTCGACACGAGCGGCGTGTGCGTGTCGGTGAACGTGTTCGGCGACCCGGCGTCGACCGGCGTTGTCGGATCCAGGTTGAGGGTCACCTTGCCGCTCAGCCCGTTTGCCACCGGAGTGCTCCCGGCGGTGCACGTCGTCGGGTTGGTGGTGCAGCTGAATTCAACTTCCCTGACGCTGACCGTCACCGCGTCCTTCGAGTTGGGCGACGCGACGTAGACCACACGGGTGGCGCTCGAATATGGAAAGAGCACGATGCCGAGGAGGTCCTGCGCCTGATCGAACTGGTCGAACGAGGCGACCTGCGGCTTGTCGAACGTCAGCCGGAACGCTTTCATACTGCCGCCGCCGTTGCTCACCGTGACCGGGAACGCCCGTTCCGTTGAAGATCCGAGGACCTTGAAGCTCGAGATCGCGTTCACCGACACCGAGGCATCGACGAGCGCGTGCATGACGTCGATGTTGCGGGTGTGCTGGTTTCCGCACGTCGTTCCCGGGGCGAACCCGGGCGGCACGAAGTTGCCGTACGAATCGATCATTGGATTGGCCGCGGTTGCGCCGTCCGGCGGCGCCTGATTGCGGCTGTCCGCGAAGACGGCGCGGAAGCCCTGGAACGGCACGTCGGCGGCGTTCAACGCCCAGCGCCACAACTGCCCGCCGGCGTCGGGGAGGAATTGCACGACCGGTGAGGCGCCGAGGAAATCCCCGACGAAGGGAGAGGTGCCGTTCGCCGAACTCGGAGCGTTGACCCGCTTGTTGATGCGGGGAACGCCCGGCCTGACCTCGGCGATGTCGTCCTCGGTTTCACCGTTGGCGAACTTGGCCCCCTGTTTTACGGGATAGCGCGAGATCTGCGTCGTCCCGACCAGAGCGCCGCTCGATGGGTCGAGCAGCGCGTAGCGGGCATCGAGCTGCCTGTTGATGCCGGCGAGGAGTGACGCGCTGCCGCTCAGCGGCCCGCGCGCTTCGAAATACAGCAGGCCAAGGCGTCCGCCGCCGAAACTGAGCCGTGGCATGACCTGACCATTCGACGACCGCGGCGCCGTTGGCAGATAGCCGAACCCTGCCGCCGGCGGGTTGACATCGCGATCGCCGAAGTC
>JANPCT010000862.1:0-2787 GCA_031431095.1 Acidobacteriota bacterium
ATCAACGTCGTCACCAAAAGCGGCACCAACGACGTCCACGCCTCCCTGTTCGAGTTCTTCCAGGACGATGCGCTCGACGAGCGTGGCTATTTCGAGAACCGGGCGAATCCCAAGAATCCGCGGCGGCGGAATCAGTTCGGCGCCCAGATGGACGGCCCGCTCGTCATTCCCCGTCTCTATGACGGCCACAACAAGACCTTCTTCATGGGCGCCTACGAGGGCGTTCGCGGTGAGGCCTTGTCGAGCCCCTTCGCCTCGGTCCCGACCGCGCTGATGCGACAGGGGAACTTCTCGGAAGTCAGCACCCCCATCAGGAACCCCCTCACCGGGCAGCCGTTTCCCGGCAACATCATCCCGTCATCGCAGCTGTCTCCCGTCGCCCAGAAGCTGTTGCAGTATTACCCGGCAGCTAGCGGATCCGGGACGGCGAATAACTTCCAGGGCAGCAGCGCGAACACCGACAATGTCGACCAGGTCCTGGCGCGCGTCGATCAGAACCTCGGCAACAAAGTGCGGCTGTACACCCGCTACAACTGGCACGACAGCTTCAACAGCAATGTCTTCAACGCGGCCATCCCGATCACGGAAGTGACGCAGCCGCGCGTGAACAAGAACTCGCTGTTCTCCTACACGCACACGTTGAGGCCGAACTTGCTGAACGATTTTCGGGTCGGCTACCATCGCATCGACTTCGACACCCTCAACTACTTCGCCGTGAACCGTGTAGCGGCGGCCGGCGCCGATCTGGGCATTCCGGGATTCAACGGCGACGTCAGATTCAGCAATCCGGGCATCCCGAGCATCAACGTCAACAACTTCTCCGGGCTCGGCGCGGGCGGCACCAACTGGTTTCAGTTCGACACGACGTTCCAGATGTCGAACGTCGTCGCCTACAACCGCGGATCGCACAACGTCCGGAGCGGGTTCGACCTGCGGCGGTTGACGACCGGCCGGCGCGCGGCGAACGACGCGCGGGGCCTCTTCTCGTTCACCGGCGACATCACCGGCTATTCCGTGGCGGACTTCATGCTGGGGTTGCCGCGAACGGTCATTCCACCCACGGACCAGCTGCAGGGCCATGTCGGCGGCTGGCGGAACGGTTTCTTCATCAACGATGTGTGGCAGCCGTCACGAAACCTGACGCTGAGCCTCGGGCTGCGCTACGAGTTGAACACACCCGTCCAGACCTACGCCGGCTTCGCTTCGATGCTGGCCGAGGACTTCGAGACCATCATCCCGAGCAGTTTCCCGACCAAGGGGTTCAAATTCCACGATCCCAATTACAAGGACATCGCCCCGCGTCTCGGCGCCACCTATCGTCTCGGCGGGAGGACCGTTGTGCGCGCCGGTTTCGGCATCTACTTCAACCCGAACCAGATGAACACGTTCACGTTTTTGACCAACAATCCTCCATTGGCCGCCGTGACGACATACACCTCTGATCCCGCGAACCCGACATTGTCGTTCTCGAGCCCGACCGGGGCGGTGGGGCCGGCCGGCCGGCCCGATGTCATCTCGCCGACGCGTGACCTGCCCAATGCGCGCAAGGATCAGTGGAGCTTCGACATCCAGCGCGAGCTCTCGCGCGGCACTGCGCTCGACCTGCAGTATGTCGGCTCCCACACCAGCCATCTCGATCGCAGCTTCTTCAACAATACGCCGCAGCCCGGTCCGGGACCGGTCGATCCGCGCCGGCCAAGCCCGCGCTATCGTGACCGGCGAATTATCAAGAACGACCTCGAGGCCGACTACGATGCGGTCAGCATCATCCTGCGCCAGCGCATGCGCCACGGGCTGCAGGCGGATGTGCACTACACCTGGTCACGCACGCGCGACATGGCCACCCACTCCAACGGCGGTGGCGCCACCATGGACAACTACGACATCTTCAGGGACTATGGCCCGGCGAACTGGGACGTGCCGCACCGGTTCGTCGCCAGCTACCTCTACGACCTGCCGTTCTTCCAGAAGTCGTCACGGCCGATCCTGAAGTACCTGGTGGCGGGATGGCAGATTAGCGGCATCACGACGGTCCAGAGCGGGGCGCCCGTCAATGTCACGTTCGGCCAGGATAGAGCGAACATCGGGAGAACCGGACTGCAGCGGCCGGATCTGACCGGGCCGGTGCCGCAGCTCAACTGCCAGCCCAACACCGGAGGGGCCACCGACGTGGCGCGCCGACAGCTGATTAACTGCTTCGACCCTGCGGCCTTCGCGCTGCCCGCGCAGTTCACCTTCGGCAACGCGTCGCGCAATCTCCTCCGAGGCCCGAGATTCGCCAGCACCGACGTGTCGCTGATGAAGAACGTGCCGCTCGGACGCGGCGTGCGGTTCCAGGTCCGCGCCGAGATCTTCAACGTATTCAATACGGTGAACTATGGCAATCCCAACGCCTCGTTCGGCAGCGCCGCCTTCGGCCTCATCACGTCCGCTGGATCCATGCGGCAGGTTC
Source organism: Acidobacteriota bacterium (assembly GCA_031431095.1). GTDB lineage: Bacteria > Acidobacteriota > Vicinamibacteria > Vicinamibacterales > 2-12-FULL-66-21 > JAICSD01. Next base: position 2,453 of record JANPCT010000862.1, read on the forward strand.
AGCTCGGCGGGAAACTGATGTTCTGAAGCCGCCGACAGTGCGCACGCGACGTGCGCTGACAAATAGCAACTGGGAGCTGACAATGACGCCCACACCCCTGCCGAAGAACACCCGTCGAAGGTTCCTGACCGCCGTGCCGGCCGCGCTGCTCGCCGCGCCGGCAGCCGCACAGGAGGTGCACAACGCAGCGCCGCCGGTGAAGAAGCGGGTCTACCGCAGGCTGAGCCCCACCTCGATCACCGTGAAGAGTGAGCCCCTCTACAGCCCAGAGCTTTCCTTTGGAAATCTCGTCTTCGTGTCGGGTAAGGGCGCCGGCGTCAACTCGAAGGGAGACA
>JANPCT010000863.1:0-9339 GCA_031431095.1 Acidobacteriota bacterium
GCTGCCACCGCCGCGGTCGATCCCCTGCAGCCACTTGGCGATTTCATCCGACAACGCCGCGATATAACGGCGTCCGATCTCGTCGAGATCCGCCGGAAGGGTGCCGCGCCCCGGTGTGAAGAAACGCGTGTAGGTCGGATCGGGATCCGGGCAGCCCACCAACTGGAGCTCCACGATGTAGTGGGCGGGCACCATCCGGGTGTAACTCGGATGGAACTGGCTGCCGAAGCCAACCTCGTCCAGCGCCTGCTGCAGTGTGTCGATGCGGTCCGCCACGAAGAGCGCCGGGCCCTCGTGCCGTTTGGCCAGGAAGTAACGCATCGGGCGATCCATCGAGCGCGCCATCCGGATCGTGATGCCGTCCATCGTCACCAGCGCGAAGGACCCGTCGATGCCGCGAACGGCGGCGGGATCGCCGGCGCGCACTCGGCGGCCTGCCTCGGCGACGTCCACGTTGTGCAGCCGGTTGAGCGCCGGGTCGAGCAGATCGACGAGTCGGGCGACAGGGTGATGCATGGCTACTTCGCCTTGATGTCGTAGGTCATCAGCGTGTCCTGGTTGCGCACGTACAACCGGCCGCCGCTGATGACCGGGTGAGCCCAGCTCGGAAGGCCCTTGTCGGCGATCTGAAAGCGCCCCTTCTCCCGGTAGCCTTCCGGCGATGCTTCCGCGATCCCGACGACGTTGTTTTCGCCGAGGATATAGAGGTTGCCGTCGGCGAACGCGACCGCGCCTTTGCCGACGCTGCGATCGCGCCACATCTGCTTGCCCGTCGCGAACTCGAGGCAGGTCAGGATCGAATCGTTGAACCCATACAGGTAACCGTTCACGAGTACTACGCCGCCGTGATGGTTCTTCATCTCGCGCGTGAAGTACAGCTCGCTGGCGCTGACCGAACCGTTCTCCGCCTTGAGCGCGACGAGCCCGCCGCCGGTGTCGTACGCGGACGTGAAGAACACCTTGTTGTCGAAGAACACGGGCGTCGTGATGTTGGCCGTGCGGTTGGCGGCCTTGGTGTAGCTGAACATCAGCTTGCCGTCGGACGCGCGCACGCCGACACCCGCGCCGGACGTGAAGGTCAGGTAGGTGCGCACGCCCTGGACGTCGGCGACGATGGGCGACGAGTATCCGGCGGCGTCGCTCAGTTCCCTCGCCGCCCAGACCGTCTTGCCGGTCAGTTTGTCGAGCTTCACCATGCCGGCGCCGGGGCCGCCCGGCGAGACGATCACGTGGGCGCCGTCGACGAGCGGCGACTCGCTGATCAGCCACTGAAGCTGCCGGCCGCTGAAGTCCTTGAGGACGTTGCGCTGCCACACCGCCGCGCCGTCGGTCGTCAGGCAGGCGAGATCGCCATTCTCGGTGAGGACGTAGAGACGATCGCCATCGACGGTCGGTGTACTGCGGGGTCCCGGGCCGCGGTCGTCATTGCCAAGTTGCCCGAGCGCCTTCGACCACACTTCCTTGCCGTCGGCGCGGTTGAGCGCGACCACGACGCTGTTGCCGCCGCGCGTGCCCTGGACGTAAACCCGCTCGGCCGCCACCGCCGGAGAGCCGTAGCCGTTGCCGAAGCCACCGGCGGACCACACCACCAGCGGTCCGTTGGCGGGCCACGTCTTCAGCAGCCCTGTTTCTTTCGAGATGCCGGTCCGATCCGGACCCTGCCACTGCGGCCAGTCGGCCGCACCGATCGTGACACCCGCCGCGACAAGGAACGCCGCCGCCAACCCGAAGCGCGAGACTTTCATATCTATCCCCCCACCCGGCCTCGTCAACCCGACTGCCGTTCTAATTCAGCGTCATGACCGTGACCCAAAGCCAAAGCCTGCTAAAACGTCACTCCTGCCGTGATACCGAACGTCCGTGGACGACCGCTCTCACCGACGTAGCCGGACGGCGCGAGCTGCCCGTACGCGAACGCGACGGGAATGTACCTGGTGTCGAAGGCGTTGCGCACCCACGCCTCGGCGAAGACGAGGCGCCCGCGCGCACCGGCCCGGAAGTTGGCGAGCGAGTACGCCTGCTGCCCCGCCAGGTTCGCATCGTCGTACTTGAAGGCGCCGTAGAGGACCGCCTCGCCGTGGCCGTAGAGCTTGATCGCGGACGTCAGCGGATGCGTCACCTGCACCCCTATGGTCGTCGTGTAATCCGGCGTGTTTGGAATGCGCTTGCCCGAGACGTCGGCCCCGCTCGACGTCGTGCCGGCGCCGAAGCGCGCGCGTGTGTAGCCGAGGCTGGCGAATACGGTGACGCGCTCGTGCGGCCGTCCGTTCAATTCCAGCTCGACGCCGCTGCTGCGTGCCTTGCCGACGTTCGAGATGTAGAACTGTCCCGGCACCTGGGGGTTCGGCAGATTCAGCTGCAGGTCCTGCCAGTCGAGCGAAAACGCCGACGCATTCAGGGTGGCGCGGTGCCCCGCCCACGCACTCTTCAGGCCGCCTTCGAAGTTCCACGTGCGCTCCTCGTCGTACGCCTCGCTGCCCGCGGGCGACGCCGGGTTGAAGCCGCCGGCCTTGAAGCCCCCGGTCAGGGACACGTACGCCATGGCACCGGGCTGCACGCGATAGGAGAACGCCACCTGCGGCGAGACGTTCGAGAACGACTTCTTCGCGTTGACTGTGTTTGGCGCCGCGATGATGACCGGGGCGACGAAGAACGTGCTCAGGTCGGCGGTGCGATTCTCGCGGTCGAAGCGCGCGCCGATCGTCACATCCGCCTTGTGATTGAGGGCGATCGTTCCGTTGCCGTAAATGCCGACGCCGGTGTCGTCGAGCGCCGCGTCAGGCGAATGCTGCGCAACGGGGAACGGCAGGAATGGCGACAGCACGAACGGCGCGAAATTGTTGACCGCGGACTGGTCGTAGTGCTGCGTAAAGAGGAAGAGCCCGGCCTGCCACTTGAGCGAGGCGGTTTTGCCGAGCGACATCCCGCCGCGGGGTCCCGACGCGAAGCGCATTTCCTGCGTGACCTGGAGATCCTTCTCCGCGTTCGTGCGCGTCAGGAGCGGCAGCGGCGTGTAGTCCAGATCGGTCAGGTCGTCGGTCGTCCAGCGCACGATACCGGTGGTACTCGTGAACGTGACTCTGCCGCCGGTATGCCGCGCCAGGATGGTGGTGGCGTTGATGTCGCGATGGGTGTGTCCTTCCACGTCGCGCGACGTGCGGAAGGGGTTGGCGCGCAGGGCGCTGAGATCGTTGAGCGCATAGTCCCCGTCGCGCGCGCGCTCGCCGGTATAAATCAGGCGCGCTTCCCAGTTCGCCGTCGGCGTCAGCAACAGTTGCGCCTTGCCCAAGGTCGCGTCTCGCGAATCGAGGTCATGGCCGGTGACGTCGTTCTTCGTGAAACCGTCCCGCTGCGAACGCCCGATGGCAAAGCCGATCGCCGCTTTCTTCCCGATCGGCCCCGACGCGTTGGCCCGAATGTCTACCGCGCCGAAGTTGCCGAAGGGGACGATGGCGGAGCCGGTCCATCTCGTCATGGAGGGACGCGCGCTGCTGATATTGACGAGACCGCCGAGCGTGTTGCGGCCGAAGAGGGCGCTCTGCGGCCCGCGCACGAACTCGACCTGGGTGACGTCGATGAATTCGATGCTCGACGAATTGGTGTTGAGCTGGGGAACGCCGTCGATCGTGGTCGTGACGGCGGGGTTCGCCGGGCTCGAGCCGATGCCGCGGAAGCGCGGATTGCTGAGCTTGCGGGCGGTGAAGTCGGTGAAATAGGTGTTCGGAGCATAGAGCGAGGCTTCCCCGATGGTCGTCATGCCGCCATTCCACAACACGTCGAGCGGAACGAGGGTGAGGCTGACGGGCAGATCCTGCGGATCGGCCGGCTCCTTCTGCGCCGTCACCGTCACGGTCGGCAGCGTGATCTGGGGCGGCTTCGGCGCGCTCTGCGCGAAGGCAACGGATGGGGTCAGCACGAGGCTCAGGACGGCGGCAAGGCCCGGGAGGCCGGAACGATTCGATGGCATGCGCACCATTATGCAACGGAGATACGACGGGCCAGGCCGTAGCGCTCAGCGGCCCGTCCCGCCGCTGGTCCCTTCAACCAATCGCCGAAACACGCTGCGGTAAGATGGCGTAAACGAGTGCAGACCATGCTCAAACGACTGATCCTGCTCGCGCCGCTCGTGGTGGCGCTCGGCGTGTTCACTTCGGCACAGGCGACCAGGCCGGCCGGCGGTGCACAGAATGCGAGCGGCTCCCGGCCGCCCGACGCAGCCCGCGGCAGGCGCGTGGCGCTGGGAGACTGGCCCGAATCGCGCGGACCGCTGCGCGACGGCACCTCGGCTGAGAAGGGGCTCATCGAGAAGTGGGCCATCAACGGCGAGAACTTCCTGTGGCGCGCACCGTTCGGCGGCCGCTCCGCGCCGATCGTGATGGGCAACCACGTCTATGTGCAGAACCCGACGGGCGCTGGTGAGTCGCTGCAGGAGCGGGTCATGGCGCTCGACGCTGCGACCGGCAAGGTCGCGTGGGAATACAAGTTCAACGTGTTCCAGAGTGACGTGCCGCCCCATCGCGTCGGGTGGGCATCGCCGGCCGCGGACCCCGACACCGGCAACATCTATGTGATGGGCGTCGGCGCGACCGTAATCGCGCTCAACAAGGACGGCAAGCTGCTCTGGGATCGCTCGGTCGGCGAGGAGTTCTCCGCGTTTACGACACACGGCGGCCGCACCACCTCGCCGCTCGTCGACGGCGATCTCGTCATCGTCAGCGCCGCGATCTCGAGTTGGGGCGCCGGGTCGCCGCGCCAGCACCGCTTCGTCGCCCTCGACAAGCGCACCGGCGACATCATCTGGGTGTCGAGCCCCGGCGGCCGCCCGTACGACACCAACTACGCCGCGCCGCTGATCGCGACGATCAATGGCACGCGGCTGCTGATCAGCGGCAGCGGCGACGGCGGCGTCTACGCCATGAAGGCGCAGACGGGCGAGAAAGTGTGGGGCTACGTGGCCGCCAAGCGCGCCATCAACACCGGCGTCGCGGTGTCGGGCAACACCGTGATCATCTCGCATGGCGACGAGAACCTCGACGTCAACGAGCTCGGGATGATTGCCGCGCTCGACGGATCGCAGACCGGCGACATCAAGACCCTCAAGTGGTCGAAGAAGGGAGACCAGTTCGGGTTCTCCTCTCCGGTCATCGACGGCAACCGCGTCTATCAGATTGAAAACGGTTCGCGGCTGAAGGCCTACGATCTCGAGAACGGCGCGCTGCTGTGGACCCAGACGCTCGGCACCGTACAAAAGGCGCCGCTGGTGATGGCCGACGGCAAGCTCTACGTCGGCACCGAGAGCGGCCGCTTCTTCATCGTCCGCCCCTTCCAGGATCACGCGGAGGTCCTGAGCTCGGTGGAACTGCCGGCCAGCCGGGACGACAACGCCGGCCAGTCGGCGGGGCTGCCCGAGCCGGTGTTCGCCGGTGCCGCCGTGTCGCGCGGACGCATCTTCTTCGTGTCCACCGGCGGCGTCTACGCCATCGGCTCGCGGACCGCAAAGGCCACCACCGGTCTCGCCGTTGACGACGCCGCGGCCATTGGCGAGGGGACACCGGCATGGGCGCAGGTCTCCCCCACTGAACTGGTGCTGAAGCCGGGCCAGCCGATCAAGCTTCGCGTCAAGCTGTTCGACGCGAAGGGCCGTTTCCTGCGCGACGAGCCGGCCGCGACGTGGACGCTGACCGGATTGAAGGGCGCCGTCGCGCCCGACGGAACGTTCACGCCGGATGCCACGACGGCCGAACAGGCCGGCACGATCAAGGCGACCGTCGGCGGCATTGCCGGCGAGGCGCGGGCGCGTGTCGCGCGCGCGCTGCCGTGGACGGAAACCTTCGACAGCTTCGCCGACGGCGCCGTGCCGCCAGGGTGGGTGTCGGTCACGACCGGCCGCATGGCCGTCGGCACCCTCGACGGCCAGAAGGTGCTCGTCAAGGCGCCCGACGAGACCATCTTCAAACGCTTCCGCGCCTTCGTCGGTCCGGTCGAGATGTCGAACTACACCGTGGAAGCCGACGTGCGCGGCACGACGCGGCGGCGGCAGATGGCGAACATGGGCGTTACCGCCCAGCGCTATTCCCTCGTCATTTACGGCAACGCGCAGGAGATCAAGATCGAGCCGTGGGAGCCGGAAACCCACCGCTCCGCCGTCGCGCCGTTTCAGTGGAAGGCCGACGCCTGGTATCACCTCAAGCTGCGCGTCGAGAACATGCCCGACGGCAAGGTCCGCGCGCGCGGCAAGGCGTGGCCCGCCGGCGAGGCGGAGCCCGACGCATGGACGATCGAAAAGATCGATCCGATCGGCAATCACAAGGGCGCGCCGGGATTCTTCGTCGACGCGGAGTTCGGCGCCTACGTGGACAACATCAAAGTGACCGCAAACCAACAATGAAGAAGATTTATTTCGCCATCGCCGTCGTGCTCATTACCGCTGGAGTGTTCCGCCTCAAGGCGGAAGCTACAGGGTCGGCTAGCGACGCTACCGGGTCGACCAGCGGCGCTCGTAGTTTCCGCCTTGAGGCGGAACGACTCGCCGGCGATCCCGGCTCCGGCGACTGGCCGATGTGGGGCGGCACGCCGGACCGCAACATGGTGTCGAACATGAAGGGGCTGCCGCTCGACTGGGACGTCAAGACAAAGAAGAACGTCAAGTGGGTCGCGGACCTCGGGTCGCAAAGCTACGGCAACGCCGTGGTCGCGGGCGGCATGGTGTTTGTCGGCACCAACAACGAAGCCATGCGCGATCCGAAGCAGCCCGGCGATCGCGGTGTCCTGATGGCGTTCAAGGAAGACACCGGCGAGTTCCTCTGGCAGCAGACGCACGAGAAGCTCACGTCGGGACGCGCCAACGACTGGCCGTACCAGGGCGTCGCCTCGTCACCGCTGGTCGAGGGCAACAAGCTCTACTACGTCAGCAATCGCGGCGTCGTCTGGTGTCTCGACATCAAGGGGTTCAGCGACGGTAACGCCGGGCCGGTCACCAACGAGAAGCTGACCGGTCCGCATGACCCCGACGTGATCTGGTCGTTCGACATGATGGAACAAGTCGGCTCGTACCCGCACAACCTGTCGAACTCGTCACCGGTCGTGTTCGGGAACATGGTCTATGTCAGCACCTCGAACGGCCAGGACGAGAGCCACGTCCATATCCCCTCGCCGAAAGCGCCGTCGCTCATCGCCATCGACAAGGTGACCGGCGAGCTGGCGTGGGAAGACAACTCGGTTGGCGATCGCATCCTGCACGGGCAGTGGTCGACCCCGTCGGTCGGGAAGATTGGCGGCGTCGACCAGGTGGTCAGCGCGCAAGGCGACGGCTGGGTCCGCGGCTACCAAGTGCTCACCGGCAAGAAGCTGTGGGAGTTCGATACCAACCCCAAGGACTCCGTCTGGCCGAAAACCCGCAACGAGGTCATCGGCAGCCCGGTCATCTTCGAGAACATCGTCTACATCGCGAACGGGCAGGACCCGGAACACGGCGAAGGCGTCGGGCACATGTACGCGATCGACGCCACCAAGCGCGACGACATCACCAAGACCGGCCTGGTCTGGCACAAGGACATCCGCCGCTCGGTCTCGACGCCATCGGTCGCGGACGGCCTCGTCTACATTCCCGACTTCAGCGGGTTCCTGCACTGCTTCGACGCGAAGACGGGCCAGGAATACTGGACCCACGACGTCTTCGCCGCCGTCTGGGGATCGACACTGGTCGTCGACGGACGCGTCTATCTCGGCGACGAAGACGGTGACATCGTCGTCCTCCAGGCCGGCAAGACGAAGAAGGTGCTCGCGGAAATGAACATGGGCAGCGCCGTTTACGCGACGCCCGTCCCGGCGCACGGCCGCTTCATTCTCAACAACCGCAATCAGCTGTTTTCGCTGTCTGTTGATGCGAAGTAGAGGGGCATCACAAAGACCACGAAGGTCACAATGATCACGAAGAGCCCTTTAAGGTTTTTCTTTGCGGTCTTTGCGATCCCGATGATCTTTGTGGTGTTCGTGGACAGGCCCTCCGCCGCGCAGCAGGCGGCCGCGGGCTGGCCGCAGTTCCGCGGCAATGCCAGGTTGACCGGCGTGGGGACCGAGGTGCCGGCGACGCTGGCGCTGAAGTGGACCTACGAAGCCGGCGAGACGATCGAGTCGTCACCGGCGATTGCCGACGGTGTTGCCTACATCGGCGCCGGCAATGGCGACCTCCTCGCGCTGGACATGGCCACCGGCAAGCTGCGATGGAAATACTCGACGCCGAATTTGTTCGGCGAGTCTTCGCCGGCGGTGGGCGGCGGGCTGGTCTACATCGGCGATCTCGCCGGTGTCCTGCACGCGGTCAACATCAAGGACGGATCGCTGGCCTGGACGTTCAAGACCGGCAGCGAAGTGAAGTCGTCGCCGGTGATCGCGGGCGAGCGTGTCCTGATCGGGTCGTACGACACCTACCTCTACTCCGTCGATCGGCGCACCGGCAAGCTGGCGTGGAAGCTCAAGACCGACGGGCAGGTGCACGCGACGCCGTCGGTGGTCGGCGGCATCATCTATTTCGGCGGCTGCGACGAACGCTTCCGCGCGGTGCGCGCGTCGGACGGCCACGTGCTGTTCCAGGTGCCGCTCGACGCCAACACCGGCTCGTCGGCCGTGATCGACGGCAATCGCGCGTATCTCGGCACGTTCAACAACGAGGTCGTCGCCATCGACCTCACGGCCCGGAAGATCGCGTGGCGCTACAAGAATCCGGACCGCGAGTTCCCGTACTACTCGTCCCCGGCACTCGCCGGCGGCCGCGTGATCATCGGCGGACGCGACAAGGCCATCCACGCCATTGACGCCGCCACCGGCAAGAGCGCCTGGAAGCTCGCCACCCGAGCCCGCGTCGATTCCTCGCCCGCCGTCTCGGGCAACCGGGTCTTCATCGGATCGAGCGACGGCAAACTCTACGTCCTGGACGTGCAGACCGGCGCGAAACGCTGGGAGTACGAAATCGGCGACGCCCTGACCTCGTCCCCCGCCATCGCCGGCGGCCGAGTCGTCATCGGCGCTCAAGACGGCCGCGTGTACTGCTTCGGGTAGTCGCGTCGAAGGGATCGACCGAACCATGACCCAACACACCGTCAAACGACGAGTCCAGTTCTACGAAACCGACGTCGCCGGCATCGTCCATTTCAGCTGGTTCTTCCGCTACATGGAGGAGGCCGAGCACGCGATGTGGCGCGAAGCGGGGCTGAGCATCCACCCGCAAGAGTCAGACATCGGCTGGCCGCGCGTCGCTGCGGCGTGCGAGTTCCAACGCCCGCGGAATTTCGCGCAGGAGGTCGACATCACCATCCGCGTCTCGGAGGTCACCAGCCGTAC
>JANPCT010000864.1:0-9285 GCA_031431095.1 Acidobacteriota bacterium
CGACGCACCGGTGAAGACCTACTCGTCGGGCATGTACATGCGCCTCGGGTTCGCGGTGGCGATTCACGTCGATCCGGAAGTGCTGCTCGTCGACGAGGTCCTGGCTGTCGGCGACGAGGGCTTCACCCACAAGTGCCTCGACAAGTTCGCCGAGTTCAAGCGTCGGGGGAAGACGATCCTTCTGGTGACGCATTCGCTCGGCCTGGTCGAGCGCTTCTGCGACGAGGCGCTGTGGCTCGATAGCGGCCGCATCAAGGGATCTGGTGATCCGAAGCGGATCGTCGGCGCCTACATTACCGACGTCGAGCATCGTGAGGAGGCGGAGCTGGCGGCAACCGATGCCCGAGCCGGCAGGTCTGCGTCCGCAGCGATCGTCTCCCCGGACGAACCTGCATCCGCGGTGTTGCCCGACACGCCGATCCAGACGGCGACCGGGCCGGCGGATATGTTCCGCGCGGCCGAGGGCCGCTGGGGCTCTCGCGAAGTCGAGATTACCGACGTCACACTGGCCGGTGCCGACGGCACCCCCGGCCATGTGTTCCAATCCGGGGAACGCCTCGATGTGACAATCCGGATGCGCGCGCCCCTGCCCATCGACGACTTCGTCGTCGGCCTCGGCCTGTTCAACGCCGAGGGCATCTGCTGTTACGGCACCAACACCTACATCGAGGAATTGACGCCCGAGCGCCTCGTCGGCGACGCCGAAGCCGTATTCACCATCGACGCCCTCGATCTGGTCGAGGGTACCTATAAGCTCGACATCGCGATTCACAAGATCGACGGCTACCCGTACGATTACCATCGGCTGCTGCATACGTTCCGCGTCAAGTCCCGCGCCAAGGACGTCGGCATCTATCGTCCGCGTCATGCGTGGCGATTCAGCGGCGATGTGCGGTTCAAGAAAACGCCCGGCGCTTCGTAAGATGGCACCGCCGGTTCTGTCCCCCGTCGCACTCGAGCGTTTCGCGCAGGAGGCGCGCGCCGCCGGCCGGCGCATCGTCTTCACGAACGGCGTCTTCGACCTCCTCCATCCCGGCCACGTCCGGTACCTCCAGGCCGCGCGGTCGCACGGCGACCTCCTGATCGTCGGACTCAACTCGGATGCGTCGGTGCGCCGGAACAAGGGACCCGAACGGCCCATCAACCCGGAACAGGAGCGCGCCGAGATCCTTGCGGCGCTCGCGTGCGTCGACGCCGTCTCGCTGTTCGACGAGGACACACCTGCCGACATCATCAGGCGCGTCCAGCCGGACATCCTGGTCAAGGGATCGGACTGGCCGGCGGACCAGATCGTCGGCAGGGATACCGTCGAGGCACGCGGCGGCACGGTGATTCTCGAGCCGGTAGAGCAGGGCCACTCGACGAGCTCGATTATCGACAGGGCCCGCCGCGGCTGAGAGGACGTGGCGATCTTTGTGGCGGCGCGTTGCGCCGTGAGATAATCAAAGGTTCCGATACATATCGAACCCCGCAATGAGCTCGTCCACTTCCACCTCACTCACACTCCGCGCGCTGCTCAAGACGGCCGCCGGCCGGCTCGGACTTGGTGTGCCGGGCAAGAGCGTCAGCGGCCTCACCCCCGCAGCCAAAGCCCTGTTTGCGGCGGCCGCCGCGGCGCGGGATCGTATGGTGCTCGTCGCCCCGACCGATGCGGACGTCGAGCAGCTCGTCTCCGACGCGCGGTTCTTCCTCGCCGCACTGGAAGGCCTGTCCGACAGCGAAGCGGCGCACGCGGTTGTCCCCTTTCCGTCGCACGAAATCGATCCCTATCGCGGGCTCTCGCCGCACTTCGACATCGCCTCCGCGCGCGCGCGCACCCTCCATGCGCTGAGCACCGGTACAGCGCGCCTGGTCATCGCCTCGGCGCCCGCCCTGCTGCCACGCCTGAGCGCCCCGGGACGCTTCAAGAGCTCGGGCTTCACCCTGAGGTCGGGTGACGAGGTCTCGCCGACAGACCTTGGCGATCGGCTGGCCGCGGCAGGCTATACACGGCAGGACCCGACCGACGAACCCGGCGAGTTCTCCGTCCGCGGCGGGGTCGTGGATTTCTATGCCGCAGGCGCGCGGCAGCCTGTTCGCCTCGAGTTCGTCGGCGACACCATCGAGTCACTGCGAACCTACGACCCCGGCACCCAGCGATCCGTCGAGCCGATCGACCAGGCGCACATCGTTCCGCTGCAGGAGCTGCTGATCGACGGCGCGTCCGGCAGCGAGATTGCCGACCGGAGCGCGACCTTTGCCCACTACGTCGCCGATTCGCGGGCCCTGGTCCTGATCTCGGAGCCGGACGAGGTGAAGCTCGCGATCGAGAAGCAGCGCCAACACATCGAGAACAGCTACGGCGAGGCGGTCCGGAAGAACCAGCCGGCCACGCCACCGGCCGCGCTGGTGACGTCATGGGAAGAGATGGCGCCGTCGATCGCGGACGCGATGGCCCTGGAAACGCTGTCGCTCGGGACGGAGGACGCGGTCCGCCACATCGCCAGTCAGTCCGCGATGGGATTCTCCGGGCGCATCCCCGATTGGGTCGGCGAGCTGCGGAGCGCGCGCCAGGCGGGAGAGACGGTCGTCTTCGTGGCGCATTCACAAGGCCGCGCCGAACGCGTCGTCGAGATGCTGGCGGACTACCAGGTGCCGGCCGCACCGATCGATCGCGGCGAAGACGCACACGCCAACGCCGTGCTGGTAGCGGTCGGCCACTTGTCGAAAGGGTTCCGTCTCCCGGGCGCGGCGCTGCAGCTCTGGGCCGAAACCGACGTCTTCGACGAAGATCGGCAGACGCACGAGAAGCGCCGCTCGGCCACACGGACGTTCCTGTCGGACTTCCGCGATCTCAAAGTCGGCGACCTCATCGTCCACGTGGATAACGGCATCGGGGTGTTCGTCGGCCTCAAGAAGATCGTCGTCGGCCTCGACACGCAGGAGTTCATGGAGCTCCGCTATGCCGGCGAGGACAAGCTGTTCGTTCCGGTCGAGCGCCTCGACCTCGTCCAGAAGTACACCGGCGCGTCGAGGCCGGCACTCGACAAGCTGGGCGGGGCAACCTGGGAGAAAGCGAAGACGCGCGTCAAGAAGGCGATGCGCGACATGGCGGAGGAACTGCTCAAGCTGTACGCCTCTCGCCGCGCCATGCCGGGCCACGCGTTCAGCGCCGACAGCCACTGGCAGCAGGAGTTCGAGGACGCGTTCGAGTGGGATCTGACCATCGACCAGGCGACGGCGGTGGCGGACATCAAGCGCGACATGGAATCAGCGACGCCGATGGATCGCCTGTTGTGCGGAGACGTCGGCTACGGCAAGACCGAAGTCGCGATGCGCGCCGCCTTCAAGGCGGTGATGGACGGCAAGCAGGTCGCAATCCTCGCACCGACGACGGTGCTCGCGTTCCAGCACCTCAAGACGCTGACCGACAGGTTCGCCGCTTTCCCGGTACGGATCGACATGGTCAGCCGGTTTCGTACGAAGGCCGAGCAGAAGATCACGCTCGACGATCTCGAGGCCGGCAAGGTCGAGATCATCATCGGCACGCACCGGCTGCTGTCCAAGGACGTGAAGTTCCGGGATCTGGGGTTGCTCGTCGTCGACGAAGAGCAGCGCTTTGGCGTTGCCCACAAGGAGCGCATCAAGCAGATCAAGAAACGCGTCGACGTACTGACGATGACGGCGACGCCGATTCCGCGGACGCTCAACATGTCGCTCGCCGGCATCCGCGACATGTCGATCATCGAGACGCCGCCGAAGGATCGGCTCTCGATCCAGACCAACGTCGTCAAGTTCGACCAGGAAGTGATGCGGCGGGCGATCGGGAACGAGATGGAGCGCGGCGGCCAGGTGTACTTCGTCCACAACCGCGTCGAGTCGATCTATTCGATGGGGGACTTGCTGCACCGGCTGGTGCCCGAGGCGAAGATTGGCGTCGGACACGGCAAGATGGGCGAGGAAGCGCTCGAACAGGTGATGGTGGACTTCGTCGCGCACAAGTACGACGTGCTCCTCGCGACCACGATCATCGAGAACGGACTCGACATCCCGAACGCGAACACCATGATCATCAACCGCGCCGACAAGTACGGCTTGTCGCAGCTGTATCAGCTGCGCGGCCGGGTCGGGCGGTCCGATCGCCGGGCCTACGCTTACCTGCTGATTCCGCCCGAAGACAACCTGTCGCCGATCGCGAAGAAGCGGCTGGCGGCCATCCGCGAATTCAGCGATCTGGGGAGCGGCTTCCGGGTCGCCGCACTCGACCTCGAGATCCGCGGTGCCGGCAACCTGCTGGGCGGCGAGCAGAGCGGCCAGATCGAGGCCGTTGGTTTCGACATGTACATGAAGCTTCTTGAACAGACGATCAAGGAGCTCAAGGGTGAGGAAATCGAGGACGAGGTCCGCGCCACCGTCAATTTGAGAGTGGACCTCCGCATCGACGACGCCTACATCCCCGACATGAACCAGCGCCTGACGATCTATCGGCGCATGGCGGGGGTCCGATCCGAGGACGAACTTGGACGGCTGATCGAAGAGGTACGGGACCGCTACGGGCCGCCGCCCGCGTCCATCGAGCACCTGGCGGAATACGCCTTCATCAGGGTGCTCGCCGATCGGGTCGGCATCGAATCCATCGACCGCGAAGGGCAGCTCGTCGTCTTAAAGTTCAGGTCCGAAGCCAGGATGGACCCCGCCTGGCTCTTCCGGGTCATCCAGGAACGAAGGGACATGCAGTTGACCCCGCCGGCGACGTTAAAGCTCGACATGCGGGTCGGCGTGGTGAATCCCGCGAAAAACCGGGGATCAGCTGCCTCGTGGTGGACGGCGCGAGCGACCGCTGGGGAGGTCACGTCGGGGTTCTCCAAGGACCAGATTCTGCGGCCGGCTGCCGAGGACCCCCGCGCGGAAGGGGGCGTGTTCAGCCGGGTCTCGGGGCTGCTCCGTGACTTGAGCGAGGGCGTTCAGATACGCTAAGATATTGAAAATAATGACGAAACAGCTTTTATCTGCAGCGGTCCTTCTCGCCCTGTCGGCAGCCGCCGCGGCGCCGATGCGCGCCGAGATTATCGAGCAGATTCTCGTCAAGGTGAACGGCGAGATCCTAACAAAGACAGAGCTCGAGCAACGGCAGGTGTCCGCGCTCCGCCAGCGGACGCAAGGCCAGCAGATCGATCCCGAATCGCTCAAGAACGACGAGACCCTCAAGAAGGCGCTGGCAGAGATCACGCCGCAGATCCTCGTCAGCGCCATCGACGAAATCCTGCTGCTGCAGCGCGGGCGCGAGCTTGGCCTTAGACTCGGCGACGATCAGTTCAAGCAGGTCGTCGCCAACATCCGCAAGGAACAGGGACTTCAGGACGAGGCAAAATTCCTCCAGGCGCTGGCCCAGGAGAACATGACAGTCGAGGATCTGCGGAAGCAGCTGGAGCGGCAGATGCTGATCGAACAGGTGCAGCGTCAGGAGATCGGCTCGAAGCTGTCGATCACCGAAGAGGAGGCGCGGCAGTACTACGCCAAGCATCCCGACGACTTCACCGACTCCGCCTCGGTCACGTTGAGAGAGATCTTCGTCGACGTTCCGGCGGAAACGGGTGGCGTCAGCGTCGCCAAAGACGACGAGGCGAAGAGCAGGATCGACGACGTGCGCGCACGCGCCCTGAAGGGCGAGGACTTTCTGAAGCTGGTGGCTGAAGTCTCGACCTCGGCGTCGAAAGCGAACGGCGGACTGATTGGTCCCTTCTCGCATGCCGACATGTCGCCCCAGCTCCTCGCGGTAGTCGAGAAGATGAAGGTTGGCGACATCACGCAGCCGATCCGGACGCCCAAGGGCTACCAGCTGTTCAAGCTGGAGGCCTTGAAGGCCCAGGCACTTCAGCCGTTCGACTCGGTGCGCGACCTGATTGCCGACAAGGTTGCGGGCGCGCGAACCCAGGTCGAGATGCGCAAGTTTCTCTCGCGGCTGCGCACCCAGGCGATCATCGAGTGGAAGAACGCGGACCTCAAAAAGGCGTACGACAAGCAGCTCGCGGGTGACCCCGCCGGCAGCGGCCACTAGACGCGGACATGGCCGAGGCGCCGGCGTGGTACGCCATCTGGACGCGCTCCCGCCATGAGCAGGTCGTCAGGGAGCAGCTCGAACGCAAGGGGCTCGAGGCTTTCCTTCCAACGATTACCCGCTGGAGCCGCTGGAAAGACCGCAAAAAGCAGGTTGAGTGGCCGCTGTTTCCCGGTTACTGTTTCGTCCGCTTCAATCCGGCCGAGCGTCTTCCCGTTCTGCAGTGCACCGGGGTCGTCAGCATCGTATCCTTCGACGGCGACATCGTCGCGATCCCGGAGCATGAAATCGAGGGAATCCGCACCCTGCTGGCGAGCGAACTGCAGTTCGATCCCTGCCCGATGATCCGCGAAGGTGCGATGGTGCAGGTGACGCACGGGCCGTTGCAGGGGATCGTCGGGCGGCTGGTGCGCAAGGGCGCGCACGCCCGCCTCATCCTCTCTGTTGACCTGATCGGACAGGCCGTCAGCGTGGAAGTCGATGCTTCGGATGTGAAGGCGTATTGAATGCCTGCGACGAACGATGAAAGCCGAATGATCAAGTGAAGATAGGTTCGATCAACCTGGCGCCCGCCTTCGGGCTGGCCCCGATGGCCGGCATGACCGATACCGCCTTCCGGCGCCTGGTGAAGCGACGCGGCGGATGCGGCCTCGTCGTGACCGAGATGGTCTCCTCCGAGGGGCTAGTGCGTGGAATCGACCGCACGCTCGAGTACGCCGAGTACACGGAAGAGGAGCGCCCCGTTTCAATCCAGATTTTCGGCGGCGAGCCCGAGAAGATGGCGGCGGCAGCACGAATCGTCGAGGCCATGGGCGCCGATATCGTCGACGTCAACATGGGATGCCCGGTCGCGAAGATTGCGAAGCACAACGCCGGTTGCAGCCTGATGCGCGAGCCCGAGCATGCGCAGGCGATCGTGACGGCCATGGCGCGCGCCGTCCGGATACCGGTGACGGTGAAGATGCGCGCCGGCTGGGATCACACCGAGATCAACGCTCCAGAACTGGCGCGGCGGATGGAAGACGCCGGCGCGGCCGCGCTCACCGTTCACGGCCGTACCGCGGCGCAATCCTACTCGGGTGTCTCGGACTGGGCGTTGATCGATCGCGTGGCGTCCACGGTGGGAATCCCGGTGTTCGGCAGCGGAGACTGCGTCGAGCCGTCGCAGCTCGTCGAGAAAATGATGGGCAGCCGCGTTGCCGGTGTACTCGTCGGGCGCGGCGCGCTGCGGAACCCCTGGATCTTCGCGCAGGCCGCGGCGCTTGCCCGCGGCGAGGCACCGCGCGAGGTCACGCTCGAGGAGCGCGGCCGGTTCCTCCTCGATTACATCGACTTGCTGCTGCAGGAACGAACCGGCGAAGCTGCCGGCTTCAGACACGTCGCTCCCGGTGTGACCGACGGCGCGGGCCGCGGCGCCGAGGCAGTGGTCGCCAGAGGCCATGACCGCTGGGTGATCAACAAGCTGCGCGCGCTCAACTCGTGGTACACCAAGGGTCTCGACAACGGCTCCCACTTGCGCGTCTCGGTGAATGCCGCCGAATCGATCCCTCATCTCCGCGAAATCATCACGGAGTTCTTCTCCGTCCAACCGGTCGTCGTCGGCTGACCTTGCGGTCTACCGCAGCGATGCGTTGTGGGAGTTGCGCGCCACGACCGCCGCACTGATGCCGTTGACCACGGCCATGAGCGCGATCGCGCCGACCCGGTTCTTCTTCCAGGTCTTTTCAGACAGATAGACGACCCCGACAGCGCTGGCTGCCTTGATCGCGAACGTGCCGGCGGTGCCGCCCCTCGTCATCAACGGGTTGGCCTCGTGTGCGCCGGCCGAAAGCGCCTTGCGCGTCGACACAACGTCCATCACCTGCAGGCTCGCATACGCGCCGTAGAGCAGCGGCAGCACGCCCGGGCGCTTTGGCTGCTGCGACAGCGACCATAACGTCACCGTTGGTTCGCGATCGATGGCGGCATGCGACACCGCATCCGCGAGTGGCGTCGTCCCCATCGAGACGACGTGCTGCTGGGCCGCAACGTTCAACGCATTGGCAAAGAGGAACGTGAGGGTGAGGGCGGTGCATCGAAACATTCTTCAGTCCCTTTGAAACGAGCCGCGCTCTCTCGCGCGTCCCCTCACCCCCACTGCGGTATCCGCGCCATCCCAACCAGAACGGCCAACAATCATCGATAGAACGAGTTGGCGTGGATCGTCATAATCCGTTGGTGTGCGCGGGGTCCGGGTCCGCACACGGTGTGCGGGTCGACTGTGCGCGCACGGCGTCCACGCCTACAGGTCGACGCCGTCCGACATCTCGTAGTCGTAGGCAATCGCGGCGCTCGTTGCCGAAGAGAAAAGCGAACCAAGGGCCTGATGCGCGGGGGCCTTCAGGTATCGAATCAGGGCTGCGGTGTCTTCCACCTCGATGATCAGGGCGAACTCGAAGTCCTGCGTCATGGCCTGCTCGTAGCCGGGAAGCCCATGACGGACGCGTCGTCCGAGCCGGAAGCTCTGGATCTCCGGCACACTCGCGGCCGCACGTGTGAGCGTCTCGAGCGCGTCCCGACGCTGGTCCGCGGTCAGGTCCGGGCGCGGCTGCAGCAGGACGATGTGAGCGATCATTATTCGTCGTCCCCCTTTTTTCGCGGCGGACGCGGATTCGCGCGCTCTCGCTGCTGGTTCTGCTTGAAACGCGCACGCTTCACGTCGCGCGGTACCTTGAAACGATCGCGGGGATCTTTATGAGCGCCGCCCGGACGCCAGTCGCGTCCGCGCTTATCCGGCGCTTTGTCGTCGGAGGGCGCGCCACGTTCAGTCGGTGGTGGTGTGTCTCGAGGCGGCGCATCACCCACGCCGGGTCGCGGCGTCCGCGGACGATCGTCCCGGTTCTGCCATGCGGGTTTGGGCCGGTTGCCTTGCGGACGATCTTTCCATTCCGGCTTGGGTCCGCGTGGGCGATCTCCTTGCGGTTTGTCGCGCCATTCGGGACGAGGCGGGCGCGGCTGGTCGTCGCGGTTCTGCCAGGCGGGCTTGGGCCGGTCGCCTTGCGGACGATCCTTCCATTCCGGCTTGGGTCCGCGTGGGCGATCGCCTTGCGGTTTGTCGCGCCATGCGGGACGGGGCGGGCGCGGCTGGTCATCGCGGTTCTGCCAGGCAGGCTTGGGCCGGTCGCCTTGCGGACAATCCTTCCATTCCGGCTTGGGTCCGCGTGGGCGATCGCCTTGCGGTTTGTCGCGCCATGCGGGACGGGGCGGGC
>JANPCT010000865.1:0-4731 GCA_031431095.1 Acidobacteriota bacterium
GCCTCAGCGTGCGCCGCCACACGCCGCACCCTTTCATTCTCGACGAGAACATCGACAGCCTCGACATGCTGCTGCGCGCCAAAGCGGACCTGGCCATGGATGTCGTCAATCTGAAGATCAGCAAGTTTGGCGGGCTCACCCGGACCGCCCAGGCGCGCGATCTCTGCGTCAGCATGGGCATCGCGATGACGATCGAGGACAGCTGGGGCGGCGACATTGCCACGGCCGCCATCGCGCATCTCGCGCACAGCACGCCCACCGAGCTCCTGTTCACGACGACGGACTTCAATAGCTATGTGACGGTCTCGACCGCGTCCGGCGCGCCCCGGCGCGAGCACGGCCGCATGGCCGCGTCAACGGCGCCAGGGCTCGGGATTACGCCGCTGATGGACGTGCTCGGGACGCCGGTTGTCGTGGTCTGACGCGTCGCTGCAACGTCTGTGCAGCGCGGCCCTGAGCGCGCATCCGCCGCCGCACCGCGGCCCAGCGAAATAGCCCGGTGCGCCGAATGCCGATGCCCTAACATACGGAGACGGGCCGGAACGGGCTCGACACTTGATGTCGATCCGCCGCCAGTGTGTCCGCAGAGTGTGCGCCGGCACCGCGGGCCCCGGCATGGCCGGGCGGCCGCGCTGATCGCGGTGCTGATAAATGTCCAGAACGAAGTGTCACGCGGCGATAATGTCCTTTGGCGCGGAGGTGCGCGATGAATCCGGCAGATACAGCGTGGATGCTGATGGCCACGGCGCTCGTGTTGCTCATGACCCCGGCGCTGGGCTTTTTCTATGGCGGGTTGGTGCGTGCCAAGAACGCCCTCAACACGTTGATGATGAGCTTCGTCTCGCTCGGATTCGTCGGCGTGGCGTGGGCCGTGATCGGCTACACATTGGCCTTCGCTCCCGGCAACGCGCTGATCGGTGATCTCTCGAGGGTGGCGCTGCGCGGCGTCGGCCTTGAGGCCAACGGCACCATCCCACATCTCTTGTTCATGTGCTACCAGGGAACGTTCTGCATCATCACCGCGGCGCTGATCTCCGGCGCGATTGTCGAGCGGATGCGGTTCTCGGCGTACGTGACGTTCATCACGCTCTGGTCGATCGTCGTGTATGGCCCGATCGCCCACTGGGTGTGGGGCGGCGGCTGGCTCTCCAGGCTGGGAGCGCTCGACTTCGCGGGCGGCACCGTCGTGCACGTCAACGCTGGCGCCGCGGCGCTGGTCGCCGCGCTCGTCGTCGGCAAGCGGCGGGACTATCCCTCCTCGTCCCTCCTGCCGCACAACGTCCCTTTCGTGCTGCTCGGGGCGGGCGTGCTGTGGTTCGGCTGGTTCGGCTTTAATGCCGGCAGCGCGCTCGCCGCCAACGGCATCGCGGCGCTGGCCTTCACCGCCACGTTCCTTGCGCCGATGGGAACGTTGGTCGTATGGACGGTGCTCGACATGATCAGGTCGCGGCGGTCGACGGCGGTCGGCTGCGCCACCGCGATTGTCGTCGGCCTGGTCGCGATCACGCCGGCCGCCGGCTATGTCGGGCCGATGAGCGCCATTGCGCTCGGCGCGCTGGCCGCGATCCCCAGCTACTTCGCCCTCTTGCTGCGCCTCAGGACGTCCCTCGACGATTCACTGGACGTCGTGGCGGCGCATGGCGTCGGCGGCACGGTGGGCGCCATCCTGACCGGCGTGTTCGCGCAGAAGGCGGTCAATGGCGTCGCCGACGGTCTCCTGTTCGGGCATCCCGGCCAAATCGGCATCCAGGTTCTCGCCGTCATGGCGGCGATCGCCTACAGCGGCGTCATGAGCTTCGTGCTCTTGAAGCTGATTGGCCTGGTGATCCCCCTGCGCGCCACCGCAGATGATGAGAGCACCGGCCTCGACGTCACCCAGCACGGCGAAGAGGCGTACGTCCACGCGGAAGGCTCGCGGACGATGGCGTGACACCGCGTGCCTCTTACTGAGCCTTCGTGCTGAAGGCGTAGATGAACCCAATGGCGAGCGTGTTCTGATTCTTCGTTGCTTCCGATGCCTTCTTCAGGAATTGTGGAGTGTCCGAAAAATCCCCGCGATATTCGAGGCGCATGACAACGCCGTCCTTGTGTTTGAACTCGAGGGTCACGGTCGCTTCCTTCACCTTTTGCGCAAGCCCGGTGGTGAAACCGTTCCTGTCGTTGTAGTACTCAAAGCGCGGCGTCAACGCGAACCAGTCGTTGGCCTGATATTTCAGGTTCCCGGCAATGCCCTGCCACTTGACCGTGGCCCCAGCCACCTTGTCCTGTCCATAGTCGTAGTTGCCGGCGAGGCTCACCTGCTTGTTCACCGTGTAGGTCACGATAGTGTCTGAGAGATGACGCCAGTCACTGTTGTCGTTGTTCTGCTCAGGACCACCCGTATAGTTCGTCATCAGCATGAGATTGGCCTTGGGCTTGTACATCAACTGCCCCCCAACGGTCTTTCCGGTGTTGTTGTCAACCGCGTTGTTCCAACCGTTGACCAGGAATCCCGTCACCGAGACTTTGCCGTTGATTGCATACGCCGCTCGCATCCCGGTGTGATAGTACGGAATCGCCCAGGAGAACAGCAGGGAACGCGAATAGTTCCAATTGTCCTTGGTCTCGATCACTTCGTTCCCGTTCCAGGTCACGAACTTGCCGAAATCCAGCTGCAGGCCTGAGCCCACCGGCGCGAGATAGCTCACGTACGCCTGCTGAATGTGCTGGTAGGTCGTCGTTCCGCCCGGCTCCGCCCCATGGACGATGGCCGTTGTCGGACCATAGTCGAAATCCACGCGGAAGCCGCCACGACTGTCGGACGTCGGCTTCTTCTCGAGCGCAAGTTCCGCAAGGTTCAAACTGAAGGAGTCATGCGCGACGTTGAAGTTGTACAAACAGTTCGAGACCGCGACGCCGGCGACCGTGGCGCAAGGCTGCGCGGGCTTGTTGAAGTTGTAGGTGTAGTACGTGTCGACGAAGCCTGAGACTTCGGTCTTTCGAAAGAAATCCAATGTCGCCGATTCCTGTTGCAGCTGCGGGGCGGTGGCGGCGGCACCAGACGCAGCCGGGGCCTGTGCGGAGGCCGTCCCGGCCAGCAACAGCGCACATGCCGCTGTCGCCAGCGACGCGCGGAGACTTCTGCCCGACCTGCCTGCGAAACTCTTCATCATCACGAATGCCCTCGTCTCTGAATTCACTTGCGTTGTCTCCACCAGTTGGCCGCGGCGGCGCCGGTGACTCCCAGCACGACCGCCGGCACCGGCGCCCCGAGCTTGATCAGGAGGCCGGCGGCGAGAATGGAGGCGCCGCCGAAATACCTCCAGGACAGCATCAGCGCCATATCGACGCGACCACGGAGACGACCACCGCCGCCGAAAAGAGCAGCGCCGGTACCAGCCGTTTGCGGTTCACCAGATCCGGCTGAAGGCTCTTCCCGCCCGTCAGCTTGCGGATCGCCTTCACCTGCTGCCGCGCCAGCGACCGCTGCCACGGGTTGTCCGCCAGGGCTTCCGCCCGGATGGTGGTGGCCTCCGCGTGCATCAGCACACGGAGGCGGTACTGCAGCTCGCCGTACTTGAGTTGTGCCCAGAAATGATCGGGTTCCACCTGGGTCGCGGTCTCGAGCGCGTCGAGCGACTTGGCGACGTCGTAGTTGACGGCATAGGCCATCCCCAGGCACGTCCACAGCGCGGCGGACGCCGGGTGCTCGAGGCAGGTCAGCTCGAGATCCGCGATCGTCTCGGCGAGCTCGGCCGGCGACGCCAGCGTGAGGTCCCGTTGCGCGAGCGCCGCGAACGGCGACTCGACTCGCAGCGCCGCCGCCGCCGGACGCGAGGCCACGGCGAGCGTCATGCCGACACCGTGTCCTTCTTGAGGACGAAGTCGGGGTAGCCGAGCACGCCCATCTCCGGAATGTCGAGGCCGGCCAGCTCGGTTTCCGGCGACACGCGATTGCCGAGGATGGCGCCGCACACCTTGAAGAAGATGTAGAACGTCACCGCGACCCAGACGATGCATGTGACGGTGCCGATGATCTGGGCGAGGAACTGCCGCGGATCGCCGTAGAAGAGTCCCTTGACGGTGCCGGGCACTCCGTTCCAGCCGTCCCCGTAGGTGCCGTCCGCGAAGAGGCCGAGCGCCAGGACGCCCCAGGCGCCGTTGACCCCGTGCACCGCGATGGCGCCAACCGGATCATCGAGCTTCAGTTTCTTCTCGATGAAGAGCGCGGCCTCCACGACGAGCACCCCGGAGATGACGCCGATGAGGACCGCCGAGCCGCTGTTGACGAAGGCGCACGGGGCGGTGATGGCCACGAGCCCCGCCAGCATCCCGTTGACCATCATGCCGGGGTCGGGTTTGCCGAACCGCATCCACACGTAGACCATCGCGATGAGGCCGCCCGCCGATCCCGCGAGCATGGTGTTGGTCGCGATCACGCCGATGCGCAGGTCGGTGCCGGCCAGCGTCGAGCCCGGGTTGAACCCGAACCAGCCGAAGCACAGGATGAACGTGCCGGCGATGGCCATCGGCAGGTGATGCCCCGGCATCGGGAGCGCTTCACCGGTCTTGGAGTACTTGCCGATGCGCGGTCCGATGATGGCCGCCCCGACGAAGGCGCAGACGCCGCCGACCATGTGCACGACCGACGAGCCGGCGAAGTCGACGTGCCCGTGACCCAGACCGAAGTTCGATCCGAGTGTGGCGAGCCAGCCGCCGCCCCACACCCAGTTGCCGAAGATCGGGTAGACC
>JANPCT010000866.1:0-2940 GCA_031431095.1 Acidobacteriota bacterium
GCCGCGCCCGGCCCGGCGGGCAGGCCCGTCGCGATCGCTTTGGCCTTGGCGACCTCCGCGAGGTCGAACACCGGCGCGAGCAGC
Organism: Acidobacteriota bacterium; assembly: GCA_031431095.1. Taxonomy (GTDB): domain Bacteria; phylum Acidobacteriota; class Vicinamibacteria; order Vicinamibacterales; family 2-12-FULL-66-21; genus JAICSD01. The sequence goes on from JANPCT010000866.1 coordinate 85, forward strand.
TGTTCGAGCTGGTCCGCAGGATTGCGCATGATCGCGGTCTTCCAGTCGATCAGCTTCTCCTTGAACATGTCCACCGAGAACTTCAGCGCCGCCATGGCGGTGCGCTTGCCGTTGCGCGTCTGCAACATGTAGACGACGCCTTCCTCGATGGTGAACTCGAAGTCCTGGACATCCTTGAAGTGCTTCTCGAGGTTCTGCCGGATGCGCTCGAGCTCGGCATATGCCTTGGGCATCTGCTTCTTCAGCTCGGCGACCGGCTCGGGCGTGCGCACGCCGGCGACGACGTCCTCTCCCTGGGCATTGATCAGGAACTCGCCGTAGAACTCCTTGACGCCGTTGGCGGGGTTGCGGGTGAACGCGACGCCCGAGCCCGAGTTGTCACCGGTGTTGCCGTAGACCATCGCCTGGACGTTGACGGCGGTGCCCCACTCGGTGGGAATGTTGTACTTGCGGCGGTAGACCATCGCGCGGTCGTTCATCCACGATCCGAAAACTGCGCCGACGGCGCCGAGCAACTGATCCCACGGGGAGTTCGGGAACTGCTTGCCGGCGCGCTCCTTCACCAGGGCCTTGAAGCGGACCACCAGCTCCTTCAGATCGTCGACGGTCAGCTTGGTGTCTTCGATGTCGTGTTTATAGCGCTCGTGCTTGAGTCCCTCGATGATCATTTCGAACGGCTCGTGATCTTCGTCCGGCCGCTTCTGCACGCCGAGGACGACGTCGCAGTACATCTGCACGAAGCGGCGGTAGCAGTCCCACGCAAAGCGCGGGTTGCCGGTCTTCGCGGCCAGCGCCTCGACGGTCTGATCGTTCAGGCCGAGGTTGAGGATCGTGTCCATCATGCCCGGCATCGAATCGCGCGCGCCCGAGCGCACCGACACGAGCAGCGGGTCCTTCAGATCGCCGAACTTCTTGCCGGTCTGCTGCTCGAGAGAGGCAATGCCGCGCTCCATTTCCTGGCGCAGCGTTGACGGATACGTCCGTTTGTTGGCGTAGTAGTACGTGCAAACCTCGGTGGTGATGGTAAAGCCCGGGGGCACCGGCAGCCCGATGCGGCACATCTCGGCGAGGTTCGCCCCCTTGCCGCCGAGCAGCGCCTTCATCGTGCCGTTGCCGTCGGTCTTGCGACCGAACTGGTAGACGTACTTCGCCGCGCCCTTCGCCGTGGCGGCCTTCGGCGCGGAGGCTTTAGGCTTGGGGCGTTGGGCGTTGGGGGCGGACTTCTTGCGTGCGAGTTTCTTGACCATTTACGTGTGCTCTGCTCCGATTCGTAGTTCGTACTGCGTAGTGACTGGTTCGTCGTTCTGTCGTACAGGCCTTCAGGGCTGCCGCACCTCGTCGCCTGCCATCTCCGAAATATCGGCCAGATTCAGGACCAGATCCCGGATGGCCGCCATGAGACCCAGGCGGATGGTCCTGACGCGAACATCCTCCGCCATCACCATGACGTCGTCAAAATAGCGCGCGACATGGGGCTGGAGCTGCGCGATCTGGCGCGCCGCACCGGCGTAGTCGGCATGCAGCCGCGCTTCGTGCACGACCTGCGCCCGTGAGGCGGCAAAATTGATCAACTCGCGCTCGGCCTCGGGGACGGCGGGCTCGCCGGCATAGGCCAGCAATTGGGGCCACGGCATCTCCGCGCGCACGCCCTTCGAAATATTCGCGGCTCGCTTGAGCAGCCCGGCCAGCGCCCTGAACTCCGCGGACGCGCCGAGCTCCGCGACCGCCTTGATGCGCGCGAGCGCCAGGTGGGGATGCTCCCAGTATTGCGGGTAGTGAGGATCGTCCACGTGCGCGGTTACGCTGCGGATCTCACCAGGCTTGAATCCCCGGCGCTCGAACAGGTGCGCTTCACGTTCGGCGAAGAAGGTCGACAACCCGAGGGCGCGCCACCCATCGGGGCCGATCTTGATCGCGTCGGGAAACTGCGCGTAGGCGGCAGCGAAGAGATCCGGCAGATTGGCCCGAAGCGGTCCGGTGATCCCGATCTGCGGTAAATCCGCCAGGACTTTGACGATGCCCTGCGCCGCTCGCCGCACGCCGAAGGGATCGCGAGACCCCGTGGGCTTTTCGCCTACGGCAAACAGGCCAACAACGGTGTCGAGCTTGTCGGCGAGAGATACGGCTGCCCACGCAACCGCGCCCGCGCCCAGCTGCGCGACCGCAGGGGGCGCATCCTTCTCGAGTCCGACGGGCAAGTACTGGTAGTAGATCGCCTTCCAGATCGCTTCCGGCAGGCCTTCCGCGCGCGCGTAGATGCCGCCCATCTGGCCCTGGAGCTCGGGAAACTCGAACACCATGTCGGTGACCAGATCGGCCTTGGCCAGTCGCGCAGCCGTCGCCGCATGATCCGCGTGTTGCGGGGCGCCGAAGGCATCGGTCGCAATCGTGCGCGCCAGTCGCTCGATCCGCTCTGCCTTGTCGCGATAGCTGCCCAGCTTCTTGTGGAACACGATCGTGTGCAGCCGTTCGAGCCGATCCTCGAGCGTGAGCCTGCGATCCGCGTCCCAGAAGAACTTCGCGTCGCGCAAGCGCGCCGTGACGACGCGTTCCGCGTTCTTCGCAATCAGTCGCTCGTCCTGCGGCTGGGTATTGACTATCGCCAGGAACGCTTCCTTCAGATCGCCAGTGTCGGTGAGCACCGGAAAGTAGTGCTGATGATGCACCAGCGTCGTCGTCAGCACTTCTTGAGGCAAATCGAGGAACGTGCGATCGAAGAAGCCGGCCACGACGCCCGGGAATTCCACCAGGTCCGCGACCTCGTCCACCAGCCCAGCCTGCTCGCGCAGGTGGACGCGGCCACCGAGCTTGCGTGCCTTGGCCTCCAGCTCGCGCGCGATGCGATCGCGACGCTCC
>JANPCT010000867.1:0-8373 GCA_031431095.1 Acidobacteriota bacterium
GCGTCTCTGCAAGGCGATCGAAGAATACGACCCCTTCTTCGTCGAAGATCCCGTCCGTGACGAAAACGCCCTTCAGGACATCCCGAAACTGCGGCAGATGACGACCGTCCCCCTGACGCATGGCGAGGAGTGGGGCCTCAAGTGGGACTTCAACAAGCTCGTGGAGAGCCATGACGTGGACTTCATTCGGTCCACGCTGCCGAACGTCGGCGGGATCACCGAGATGATGAAAGCGGCGGCCATCTGCGAGACGCACGCCGTGGGCATCGTCCCGCACTTCACTGGACCGATCGCGACCGCGGCGCTGGTGAATTGCCTGTCCACGTTCTCGGGTCCCGTCCTGATGGAGTACAACTACGGCGGCCGTCCGATCGATTACTTGCCGGAGTGCCTGGATTTCAAGAACGGCAAGGCGTACACGAACCAGCGGCCAGGCCTGGGTGTGACGGCAGACATGAAGCTGCTCACGCTCGTTGGCGAGGTGACGGAGCCCGGCCGCCGGAACGTGTACAAACGTCCGGACGGCTCCTTGACGCACTGGTAATTGACGGTCGAGTTTCTTCTGGAGACAACATCATGAATCGTCGTGACGTACTCGGTACGCTTTCACTCGGGGGCGCTTCGCTGCTGGCCTCCGGAGAATCCCTGACCGGCGCGCTCGCGCCGGGCATCCATACCGGTTTCGCCCAGGCCCTGACCGGAACGGCGCCGGTCAAGATCCGCGACATCAAGACGATCCTCACGGCGCCGAATCGCATCCGGCTGGTCGTCGTCAAGATCGAAACGACGGAGCCAGGACTCGTCGGGTGGGGCTGCGCGACCTTCACGCAGCGCGCGCTGGTCGTGCAGACGGCGCTCGAGCAGTACCTGAAGCCGTTTCTGATCGGGCGCAACGTCGACGAAATCGAGGACATCTGGCAGTCGAGCTACGTCAGCTCGTACTGGCGCAACGGGCCGACGCTCTTCAACGCCATGAGCGGCGTGGACATCGCGCTGTGGGACATCAAGGCCAAACGCGCCGGGATGCCGCTGTATCAACTGCTCGGCGGCAAGGTCCGCCACGGCGCGGACTGCTACTTTCACGCCAGCGGCGCCAGTTTCACCGAAGTCGAAGACAGCGCGCGCAAGGCCATGGAGCAGGGCTTTCGCCACGTGCGCGTGCAGGTCTCGACGCCCGGGTACGCCGGCTACGGTGCGCGCAGCACCGCGCCGGCGGCCGCGGGCGTCGCCAATGAAGCCGTCGGCCCGACTAATCCCCGAGCGATCTGGGAATCGGCCCCGTACTGCCGGATGCTGCCGAAGTTCTTCGAACACATGCGCACCAAGCTCGGCGACGAAGTCGAGCTCCTGCACGACGTGCACGAGCGCGTCACGCTGAATCAGGCGGTCAACCTGTGCAAGTCGCTCGAACCGTATCGCTTGTTCTTCCTGGAAGACCCGCTTCCACCAGAGGAGAACGACCATTTCCGGGTGCTGCGCCAGCAGACGACCATCCCGATCGCCATGGGCGAGCTGTTCAACACGCAGCACGAGTACGTGCCGCTCATCAAGGAGCGGCTGATCGATTTCATCCGCATCCACATTTCCCAGATCGGCGGGTTGAGCCCGGCGCGCAAGGTCGCGGCACTGAGCGAGTACTTCGGCGTCCGCACGGCGTGGCACGGACCGGGCGACGCGTCGCCGCTGGCGCACGCCGCGCAGCTGGCCCTGGAGCTGACCAACTACAACTTCGGCGTCCACGAAGGCGGCGGATTCGCTGCGGAAACGAAGGAGGTTTTCGTGGGCTGCCCCGAAGTGAAGAACGGTTACATGCTCGCGCAGGAGAAGCCGGGGCTGGGCATCGAGGTCGACGAGAAGGCCGCGGCGAAGTTCCCGTTCCCCGCCGGGCCGCCGAACTTCGATTACTCGTGGGGCACGACGCGACGCCTCGACGGCACGGTCATCAGGCCCTAAGAGGGTTCTCAGCGGACGGCGGTGAGATCGATCACGGCATAGGTCCCGAGCCGCGGCAGCGAGAACTCGGTGGCGCCGTCCGCGACCACGTGATCCTGCAGCGGCACGCGCCCGGCGCCTTCGACGTAGGCGTCGCCAGTGCCGTAGGCGCCGCGCAGCCGGACGCGCAAGCCCTCGATCTCGCGACCGCCATAGTTCATCAGGTGCAGCCTGATCCGCGCGGCGTCGCCCGTGAGCCGCCCGATCACGACCTCGCTCCCGTAGATGCGCAAGGCCCGCTGCTCGTCCGTAAGTTGACGCCTGATCTTCAGCGCGAAGGCGCTGGGGTCCGCGGCGTCGGCAAGGGGATACTCGCGGCTGCCCATGGCGATGTTCAGGCGAAACCGCGCCGACGGCGCCTGGACCACCTGGAAGAGCAGGTTGCGCCGCGCGAGCAGGTTCATCACCTCGCCCGTGATCGGCGACCCATCGTCCACCACCGCGAGATCGGCAATCGCCGGCAGATCGGCGGCCGGGAGCCCTTCCAGCAATCCGAGCATGGCCCGCAGGCGTTCGACGTCGGCCGGATCGATCTTCAGGACCGCATCCGCGCCATAGGCGAAGACCTCGGCGGCCGCGAGCGTGGCCTTGCCGGCCGGCAGGTCGTATCGGTATTTCCCAGCGGGTTGTCTCGTGAAGCGCCATCCGTTCGCGACGATCCATGGGCTGCGCGTCGGCGATGCCAGACCCGCGCGCGCCGTGACGCCAGGGGACGGGAGCGCCTCGTGGGACGCGAGCTCCGCGTCCGTGAGCGCGCTCGTCGAGAATCGGACCTTCGTCCGGCTGTCGATCGCTTGCGCGGAGAGCAGGCAGGACGTCACTGCCAGCAAGGCGAGCCACGCGAACGGAGCGCGCCGACGAAGCGGCGCGCGCGAGAGCGTGCCGGGGAGTCCGAGGGGTGAAGCCCCCCGGTGAAGGCTAGTCAACGCGGACGTCTTCGACCGCGATCCTGGCGCGATCGGACACGCCGAGACCGAGGGTCGAGGCGTACTCCACGTGGCCGGGTTCGCGGATGATGATGTTCACGTTCGGATCCGCATCCCGCGCGGGCCCGTCATCAATCTTCAGGTAAGAGGGCGAGCGGTCCCAGATCGAGACCGCCCCGTGCGCGCGCCGTTCCTTCTCTATGATGTCGAGCAGCAGGCGGTCGATCGCCACGGGATCGGTGCCGAACATGATTTGCCGGGGGTAGAAGACGTACCGCGTGGTCCTGGCGAAAGGACCGCCGTGCCACACCCCGCGGAGGCCGTCCATGATCTGGAGCACGGTTCTGGAGCGGAGCGGCTCGATCGCGGCGAGCGTACCGACGACCGAGTAGGTGTGTGACTTGCCCCGCTGGTGCGTGCGCGCGACGTTGGAGAAGCTGCCGTACGCGATGTTCTTCAGGCAGCCGGTGACGCCGGTGGCGCCGTGGTCCTTCATGTTCGGGATGTTGATGATCTTCGTGAGGCGCTGCGACACGAGCCGCATCATGTTGGAGCGCGTGTCGTCTTCCCCGAACAGATCCGCCTCGAGGTACGTGGCCGGGTCGTAGCCGCTGTTGTCGCCGTTCCTGTTGGCGCGCTCGGCCGCCACGATCGCCACGCCGTCGGGCAGATGCGGCGCGTAGTTCACCTCGTCGAGCTGATTCTGGAACCGCTCGTAGAGGTAGATCTGCGACACCGGCACGCCGATGCCGGTGAGCTGGCGGACGGTCTCGGCGACGATCTCGTACGCGGACACGCAGTGCGGATAGCCGCCGCAGTTCACCTTGATGCCGACGCGGTCCGCCGGCTCGAAGAAACGCCGCCACGCGTCGGGCGTCGTGGCGGCGCCCGTCAGGACGCGCATGCCGCGCGCCATCATCTCGCGGACCGTCTCGGCGTTCGCGGCGCCGGTCGCGGTGTCGACCGATGCCGCCGACGCGACCGACACCACGCGTCCCGGATACGGGCCCGGCATCCCTGGCGTGGCCGCAGGAGTGTAGCGGGACACCACGCGCAGGGCCGGCAACCCGGAGCGGATCTGCCACGCAGGCAGGAGAGGAGCGGCGGCCAGCATGCGGACGAAGGCTCGGCGGTCCATCAGCCCGCATCCTACATCCGACGTCCGACAACCCACAACCCACAACCGACAACCGACAACCGAGCCCTCTCTTGACTCAGGCTCTCGGCTGGGCCATGGTTACGCCAACTTCTTCCGACATCTCCGGGGAGGACCCATGAACATTGCGCGGCTTTTCCTGTCGACCGGCTTGCTCTTGCTCGCCATCGGCCTTCCACCCGCGACGGTCTTTGCCCAGACCGGCGCCGCCTCGCTGACTGGCATCGTCACCGATCAAACCGGCTCACCCGTGCCCGGCGCGACAGTGACCGCGACCAAGCAGGACACGAATGTCGCCTACACCGGCGTTTCCAACGAGGCCGGTAACTACACACTGACCGCCCTGCCCCTCGGCACCTACGTGGTCAAGGCGGAGCTCACCGGCTTCAAGACCACGGTGACGCGGCCCATTCAGGTAGAAGCGAAGCAGATCGTGCGTCTCGACTTCAAGCTGGAGGTGGGCACGATCGAGCAATCGATCGAAGTCGCCGCGCGGTCGCCCATTCTGCAGACCGAATCAGCCACTGTGGGGACGGTCATCTCGGGCACCACAGTCGGGGCGCTGCCGCTGAACGGGCGAAACACCGGCCAGCTCTCCCTGCTGCTACCGGGCGCCGTGACGCCGAACCCGAGCAGCTTTACCGCGATCCGCAACTTCGGCGGCGGCCGGCCGTACGTGAACGGCAACCGTGAACAGACCAACAACTACACGATCGACGGCGTCGACATGAACGAGTCGATCGACAATCTCGTCGCCTACCAGCCCAGCCCCGACGCGCTGTCGCAAATCAGCGTCGAGACCAACAACTACGCCGCCGACACCGGCAACGTGGCCGGCGCCGTCATCAGCAACGTCATCAAGTCGGGGTCGAACCGGTTCAAGGGCAACCTCTTCGACTTCTACCGCAACAGCGCGATGGACGCCAACTCCTGGGCCAACAACCGCTCGTCGGCCGCCAAGCCGAAACGCCGGCAGGACATCTACGGCGGCACGCTGGGCGGGCCCCTGGCGAAGAACAAACTGTTCTTCTTCGGCAACTATCAGGGCACGCGCTTCAACGCCCCGGGATCCGAGACGATCTCGGTCGCACCGGAGGCGTGGCGCCGCGGCGATCTCTCGAGCGTCACCGCGACGCTCAGGGATCCGTCCACCAACCTGGCGTTTCCCGGCAACCAGATTCCTGTTGCCCGGATCAGCCCGATCGCCCTTGCGATCCTGAACAACGCGGCGTACCCGCTGCCGAACCGGACCGTGAGCGGCGTCTCCGGCAACTATGTCGGCGAGACGTTGACGACGGTTCGCGCGCGGCAGGGGGACGCGCGCATCGACTGGAACGCCTCGCCGGCGGACAAAATCTTCGGACGCTTCTCGTTCGCCGAGTACGAGTCGCGCAACCCCAAGCGCGCCTCGCCGCTGCTCCTGGGCAACCAGACAACGGCGCCGTTCCGCAACCTGGCGGTCAACTGGAACCGCGTGGTCGGCCGGTCGGTCGTCAACGAACTGCTGGTTGGCTACAACCGGATCACCATCGTCTCGCACACCCTGGACTGGGCTGGAATCGGTAACGGCAACGCCACCTTCGGGATCGCGGGCGGCCAGCCGATCCCTGGCCTCAGCTCGATAGGCTGGGGCAGCGGGCTGACCGCAATGGGCGCCGGCGCGAGCGACACCGACACCCTCGACCAGACCTATCAGATCAACGAGAAGCTCACCTGGATCAAAGGACGCCAGACGTTGAAGTTCGGCGGTCAGCTGCTTCATTACGTGCAGCGCCGCTTCTACGCAGGCAACAACGGCCTGCTGGGGCTGTTCGGCTACGGCGGCGCATTTACCGGCTTCCCGTTTTCGGATTTCCTCCTCGACCAGGTGGCCAGCAAAGGCCGCGGCAGTTTGGCGGAGCCCTGGACGCACCTGCACAACCGGAGCGCGGTCTACATCCAGGACGACGTCAAGGTCACGCCCGCTCTCACGCTGAATCTCGGCATGCGCTGGGCCTACACGCAGCCGGTCGTCGAGAAGGACAACCGTGAGGCGAATTTCGATCTGACGACGGGAGCGGAGACCTTCGCGAAAGATGGCAGCCGCGAGAGCCGCGCGCTGTACAAGTCCTACAAGAAAGGGTTCGAGCCGCGGCTCGGGTTGGCCTGGCATCCGGCCGATCAGTGGGTGCTGCGCGGCGGCTACGGCATCTCGCAGTACATGGAAGGGACGGGCGCGAACCTGAGGCTGCCGCTCAACCCGCCGTTCTTCTTCGAATCGGCGGTCAATTACGATGCGACGTCGGGTGCGGGGACGCTGGCCACCGGCTTCGCCGAGCTGAGGCCGCTCGACAAGCCGTCGGGCCAAGTGCGCGCGTGGGATCCGAACCTGCGGCCGCAGTTCACGCAGCAGTGGAACGTCTTCGTCGAGCGCCTGCTGACCCCGTCCATGTCCGCCAACGTCGGCTATGTCGGACACGACGCCAGGCATCTGGTGACGCCGGTCGAGGGCAACCAGCCGCTGCCCGGCGTCGGCGATCCGTCCACCTGGGCGCCCAGCCAGACCCGGCGTCCGCTTTACGCAACGGCGCCCCTGATCACCAACATCTCCACGACCGCGGCGCGCGGCCGCAGCGATTACCGGGCGCTGCAGGCGAGCGTCCGTCAGCGCAACGTCAAGGGGGTCGAGTACCTGGCGTCGTACACGTTGAGCCGGGTGCGGACGAACAACCTGGGTTACTACGGCTCCGGCGGCGTGGCCGCCGAGGGCGCGTACTGGATGAACGCCTACCAGCCGGAGTTGAACTACGGTCCGGCGTTTTTCGACGCCCGGCACAACTTCGTGTTCTCGGCGACCTACGAGGTGCCGTTCGGCAAGGGGCGCCGGTGGGGCAGCCAGACGCCTGGCGCCGTGGACGCGATCCTCGGCGGCTGGAGCCTCAGCGGCATTGTCCAGGCACGCACGGGCTTCCCCATCACAGTCACCGACGGCAGCGCGCCTTCACTGCAGGGAGTGCGCGGCAACGAGCGGCCGAACTGCGTCGGCAATCCGGTCCCGTCCGATCAGAACATCACTCACTGGCTGGACATCAACGCCTTCTCCCGCGCGCCCCGAGGCACGTTCGGCAACTGCGGCATCGGCGTCGCCCGCGCGCCGAACTACAGGAACGTGGACGCCGTGCTGGCGAAGCGGTTCACGGCCGGGCACGATCGCTACGTCGAATTCCGCGCCGAGGCGTTCAACCTGACCAACACGCCGAGCTTCGGTCCGCCCGCGCGCGACATCAACTCGCCGAACACCTTCGGCACGATCACGAGCACGGTCAGCACCGCGCGTACCGTGGAGCTGGTCCTGAAGTTCTTCTTCTAGAGAGAGAGGGTCAGCGACGTACGCCTCGGCGTCGTTCGGCCGTATCAGCTCCGCGGCGAGCATGCGGCAAGTCCAGATGGCCAGACTTTTCTTCTAAAGGAGCGTGCATGAGCAGGAAGACGAACCGGCGGACGTTCATTGGCCGCGGCGCGGCGGTCGCCGCAGCGGTCACGGCGGCGGCGGTGCCTCTCGAGGCCAGGGAACAAGCCCCAGCCCCGGCCGACAAGCCCGTGAAGAAGGTCCACTATCGAAACGGGAAGAAGCCGGACAAGACGCCGCTCTTCAACAGCACCGTCTCGGCCGGCAACCTGCTGTTCATCGCCGGCGTCGGGTACCACCAGGAAGGGGACATCAAGGTCCACACCAAGGCCGTCCTCGATCAGATCCAGCAGCAGCTGGAAGCCGTCGGGTCATCGATGGAGAAGGTGGTGAAGTGCAACGTCTACCTGGACGACCTGAAGGACTATCCCGGGATGAACGAGGTGTTCCTCGGCCGGTTCGGTTCCGAGCCTCCCGTGCGCACGACCATCGCGGCCAAGGGCGGCATTCCCGGCAACTCGCTGGTCGAGATCGACGTCATCGCGGTGCTCTGATCATGGCCACCCTCAGCCGCCGTGAGCTGATTCGCCGGTCCAGCCTGCTGACCCTGCCCGCGTTCCTGCGCAGCGATCCCGTTGACGCCGCGGCGATGCCGCGTCCCGACGAAGCGGCGCAGCCGCAGAGTCGGACCGCCAAGGACGTTTACCAGTCCATCGGCGTCCGCCCGTTGATCAATGCGCGCGGCACGTTCACCATCATCAGCGGCTCGCTCATGCTGCCGGAGGTCCGCGCCGCGATCGACGCGGCCGCGCAGCAGCACGTGCACCTGGACGAGTTGATGGCGGCGATCGGCGCGCGGCTGGCGGAATTGACCAAAGCGGAATGGGGCATGGTCTCGTCGGGCTGTTCGG
>JANPCT010000868.1:0-2459 GCA_031431095.1 Acidobacteriota bacterium
GGCGTGTATGCGACGACGGCGTCGGTGAAGGGGATTGCGTACCCGTCGGTGACCAACATCGGCACGCGCCCGACGTTCGGCGGGGCCGGAGAAGTTCATATCGAAACGCACCTGCTCGACCTGTCGCGCGATCTCTACGACGTGTCGGTCCGGCTCTCATTCGTGCAGCGGCTCAGGGACGAACGCGCGTTTGCCGACGTCGACGCTCTGCGCGCGCAGATCGATGCCGACTGCCGGGCCGCCAAACGGCTGTTCGGCCGCATTTCGCTCTAGCCGGCTGCTGAACAAGTGACGCTCTCGGCCTTCCGCCTGAAGGCGGAAACTACAAGAACTCCAACTGGGGGCTCTGTAGTTTCCGCCGTTAGGCGGAATTCACACACTCTCTCACAAGAGGCTGGTGGCGTCTCCTCGCGTGATCGTGGGCGCTCGGGGGAGCAGCCGCGACGGCCTGGCCGGCGGCCTGATAGAATCACCCGATGGCAGAGTCGCCGCGCCCAGTGGATCTGCGCTTGACGATCTCCGCGGGCGAGCCGTATCACGCGGTCGCCGGGGAGCTGGCGGGGAAGTTCGCGGAGTACTCGGGCGCCGGTCCGGAGGCCGCCGGCGAGTTCGCGAAACAGATCGAGGGGCTGGCCGCGAAGCTCGGCGCCGGCTCGCCCGACGAGTCGATTGCGCTGGTGATGGAAGCGCGCGAGCGGGAGCTGACCGTGGCCGCCACGTCGGGGCGCCGGCGCGAGCGGGCGACGTGCCCACTTCCCGCATGAGACTTTTCAACACGCTTACGCGCCGCGAGGAAGACTTCACCCCCGCCGACGGCCAGACGGTGCGGATGTACGCGTGCGGCCTGACCGTCTACGCGCGCGGGCATATCGGAAATTTCCGGACCTTCGTCGCGCTGGACGTGCTGCGCCGCGCGCTGGAGTTCAACGGCTACGCCGTGCAGCAGGTCCGCAATTACACCGACGTCGACGATCGCACGATCGTGGAATCGATCAAGGCCGCGCAGCCGCTGCGCGAGTATACGCAGCAGTTCGTCGATGCCTTCGAAGCGGATTCGGCGGCGCTCGGACTCGAGCCGGTCGAGTTCTCCCCGCGCGCCACGGATCACATCCCGGGGATGGCGGCGATGATCCACGCGCTCGAGCAGAACGGGCACACCTACACGAGCGACGGATCGATCTATTTCAAGATCTCGACCTTTCCCGAATACGGCAAGCTGGCGCGGCTCGACCACGGCGGGATCAAGAGCGGCGCGCGGGTCGATTCCGACAAGTACGAGAAGGAAGATGCGCGCGACTTCGTGCTGTGGAAGGCGGCAAAGGCGGGGGAGCCCTCGTGGGAGCCGGCGCTGCCGGCGGGGCGTCCAGGCTGGCACATCGAGTGCTCCGCCATGGCTGCGGAACTGCTCGGCGAGCTGCCGATCGACATTCACGGCGGTGGCGTCGACCTGATTTTTCCGCATCACGAAAACGAGATTGCGCAGGCCGAGGGGGCGAGCAAGCGGCAGTTCTCCCGCTTCTGGGTGCACGTCGAGCACCTGATGATCGAGAACGAATCCCCCGACGCCGTCGAGCGCGGCGCCGAGAAGATGTCGAAGTCGCTCGGCAACGTCTACAACCTGGAGGACGTCGTCAGCCAGGGTTTCCGCCCGTCGGCGCTGCGCTACCTCTATCTCGGAACGCACTACCGCAAGCAGCTCAAGTTCTCGTGGACGCTGCTCGCGCAGGCTGAAGAGGCGCTCAAGCGCATCACGGATTTCCTGGCGCGGCTCGATCCGCTCGGCTCCGCCGGCGACACTGGCCGAGCGGCCGTGAGCGCCGCGACAGCCGCCCGGCTGGACGAGGCGAGCCACGCCTTTGGCGAACACATTCGGGCGGATCTGAACACCGCTGCGGCGCTGGGCGTCGTCTTCGACCTGGTGCGCGCGCTGAACTCGTCGATTGACGCCGGTGACTTGCATGCCGCCGACGCCACCGCCGTCCGCGCGGCCTTCGCGCGGTTCGATCGTGTCCTGGGCGTGCTCGCGCTGCGCCGGAGCGAGGACGAACGCCCGCCCGTGCCCGTCGTCGAAATCGATCAGCTGATCCAGGCACGCCGGGCGGCCCGCGCCTCCCGTAACTTTGCCGACGCGGATGGCATTCGCAAGGATCTGGAGTCGCGCGGCATTCTCCTCGAGGACACTGCCGCCGGCACGCGGTGGAAGCGGAAGTAGCGCACCGCCTCGGGCAACCGGCCGCGCTCAAAGGTGGTGTAGCCATGGACCGCATAGCCGTAGGGCGCATCAGGCGCCATGGCGAGGAGCGCGTTGGCGTGGACCTCTGCCTCGTCGAGGCACACCAGATCGCGGCTGATGCCCGCCTTGACGAGGGTGACCTTGGCCCAGGCCAGTTGGGCCAGCAGGGGCGCCGTCTCACCTTCGATCGCGATGGCGCGGTGGAGCAGCTTGATGGCTCCGGTAG
>JANPCT010000869.1:0-1997 GCA_031431095.1 Acidobacteriota bacterium
GCGCTCGCCTGCTGGATCAAACGCCGATGAGGTCGGTCAGCTCTTTCACCGCTCCGGCGGATTTTTTCAGTGCCGCGTCTTCGTCCGCGGTCAGCTTGATTTCGATGATCTGCTCCACGCCCCGGGCTCCGAGCTTGACCGGAACGCCGACGAACAAGTCGTTGACGCCGTACTCCCCCTGGAGGAAGACGGAGCAGGGCATGATCTTCTTCTTGTCCTTGAGGATCGCTTCGACCATCTCAGCCGCGGCAGAACCCGGCGCGTACCAAGCGCTGGTGCCGACGAGCTCGGTGATCTCGAGGCCGCCGCGCGCCGTGCGCTTGCCGATGGCGTCAATCCGCTCCGCCGTCAGCCCCGGGTAATCGGGCAGCGGAATGCCGGCGATCGTGGAGTAACGCGGCAGCGGCACCATCGTGTCGCCGTGGCCGCCGAGCACGAAGGCGTGGATGTTTTCAACGGACACGCCGGTCTCCATCGCAATGAACGCGCGCATCCGCGCCGAGTCCAGCACGCCGGCCATGCCAATCACCCGCTCGCGCGGAAACTTGCTGAGGCGGTAGACCGCCTGGCACATCGCGTCGAGCGGATTGGCGACGGGCACGATGATGCAGTTGGGCGAGTACTTGACGACCTGCTCGGTGACCGACTGCATGATCTTGTAGTTGACCTGCAGCAGGTCGTCGCGGCTCATGCCCGGCTTGCGCGGCACACCGGACGTGATCACCACGACGTCCGAGTTCGCCGTTTCCTTCCAGCCGGCTTCATCCGCTCCAGCCCCGATGACGCGGGAATCCGACATTTCGATCGGGCACGCCTCATACATGTCGAGCGCGATGCCGCGGGCCTTGTTCTCGGCGATGTCGATGATGACGACGTCGGCCAGTTCCTTGTCGGCGATGGCGCGGGCGACCGTGGCGCCGACGTTGCCGGCGCCGCCTACTACCGTAACCTTTCGATTCATTGCCTGTCCTTACAGTTACATGTTTGCACTAATCGCATCCGCAAACTGCGACGTCTTGAGCTCGGTTGCGCCTTCCATCTGGCGCGCCAGGTCGTAGGTCACCTTTTTCTGGCGGATGGTCGTGTCGAGCCCGCGTTCGATCAGGTCGGCCACCTCTCCCCATCCGAGATAGCGGAACATCATCACCCCAGACAGGATGACGGAGCCCGGGTTGATGACATCCTTGCCCGCGTACTTCGGCGCGGTGCCATGCGTGGCCTCGAAGAAGCCGATCTCGTCGCCGATGTTCGCGCCGGGCGCCATCCCGAGGCCGCCCACCTGCGCGGCGCACGCGTCCGACAGGTAATCGCCGTTCAGGTTCGGCGTCGCGAAGACGTCGTAATCGGCGGTGCGGGTGAGGATCTGCTGGAACACACTGTCGGCGATGCGATCGTTGACGAGGATCTTCCCCTCACGCGAGGCGCCCGCCGTCACTTCGTCTTCGGTGACGATGCTGTCGCGGAACTCGGCCTTGGCGACTTCGTAGCCCCAGTCGCGGAACGCGCCCTCGGTGAACTTCATGATGTTGCCCTTGTGCACCAGGGTCACGGTCTTGCGCTTGTTGTCGATTGCGTACTGCAAGGCCATGAGCATGAGACGCTTCGACCCGAACTCGGACATCGGCTTGATGCCGATGCCGGTCGCGTCGAGGCTGTCGATGCCATTGGCCCCCATCTCATCGACGAGAAACTGGATCACCTTGCGCGCCTCGGGCGTCCCGGCCTGCCACTCGATGCCGGCGTACACGTCTTCAGTGGCCTCGCGGAACAGGACGATGTTCATGTTGCGCGGCTCGAGGACCGGGCTCGGCAAGCCCTCGATGTAATAGACCGGCCGGACGTTCGCATACAGGTCGAGCGACTGGCGGATCGCGACGTTCAGGCTGCGGATGCCGCCGCCGATCGGCGTCGTCAGCGGCCCCTTGATCCCGACGCGGTAGTGACTGAACGCGTCGAGCGTCTCCTGCGGCAGCCACTCGTTGCGCGCCGCAATCGCC
>JANPCT010000870.1:0-3622 GCA_031431095.1 Acidobacteriota bacterium
GCGTGTGTTGCCTGGGTGACGTGATCGCGGCGGTCAAACGGATGGTGGCCCACGTGGAGACGAGCATCAGGAATTAAGCCTCGCGGATCAATGTGCAGAATCGCTCAGCACGGCGCCGGATCCCGAATGCCGCGGGTTCCAATGCTCAGCGCCATCTCCCCCGGCTTCATTCGGGCCACACCTGCTCGGCCGCCCACCCGCTGAATTCCCGCGGCCGGACTCAGACGCGCCCCATCCACTGAAGCAGCGCCATGGTCAGCCATGGCACATAGGTGATCAGGAGCACGCCCACTGCCAGAACGCCGAACATCGGGAGCGTCGCCCACGTAACTTCGAGCACGGGCTTCCTGAATCGCACCGATGCGAGCAGCAGGTTCAGGCCCAGCGGCGGATGCAGGAACCCGAGCTCCAGGTTGGCCACGAAGATGATGCCGAGGTGCACGACGTGGATGCCGTACACATCGGCGAGCGGCAACAGCAGCGGAACGATGACGACGATGGCCGAGAAGATGTCCATGACCGTCCCCACCAGCAGCAGGAACACGTTCAGGCCGAGCAGGAACGCGACACGGGAATGGACGTGGATCTGCGTCCATTCGACCACTTTCGCCGGGATCTGCTCGTAGACGAAGTAGTCGGTCAGCCCTGCGGCGACGGCGAGTATCAACAGCACTCCCCCTACGAGCGCGACGCAGTCGCCGGCCACGCGGAACACCTGAGACCATGAAGTCAAATCCCGGTTGATGTACCGCTGAACGATGACTGCGTAGAGCGCGGCGAGGGGTGCGGATTCGACCAGCGTCGCCACGCCGAAGACAAAGAGCTGGATCACGAACGCCGGCAGCAGGAGTTCCCACTTGGCGCCCCACAACGCGCCAAGCGCCTCCGCGACTCGAAAGGGCACGCGTGGCGCTCGGGTCATCAGTCCCTCGCGGACGCCCACCGCGGCGAGCAGCCCGAGCATCAACAGGCCGGGCAGCAATCCGCCGATGAACAGGTCCTCGATGGATGCCTTCTGCGACACCACGCCATACAGCATCAAGGGCAGCGAGAGGGGAAACAGCAGGCCCAGCGAACCGGACGCGGTGAGCAGCCCGATCGAGAATCGTTCGCGGTATCCGCTGCCCGTGAGTGCAGGGAGCAGCAATCCTCCAAGCACCAGGATTGTCACTCCCGAACCGCCGGTGAAGAGCGTGAAGAAGGCACACAGTGCCGCCGCCGCGATTGCGGTGCCGCCGGGAATCCACCCGGCCCAGGCGCGGAACAGCCGCAGCAGCCGCTGCGAAGACTCTCCTTCGGCGAGCAGAAAGCCGGCGAAGGTAAACAGCGGAATCGCCGCAATGCCGGGCGACGTCGTCAGCTGCTGGAAAGCCTTCAGCGGGAGCACGGCGGGTGCGGTCCCACGCACCAGAGACGCGAACAGCGCGGCGCCCCCGAGCAGGATGAAGATCGGCGCGCCCATCAGGCCAGAGGCAACGACGAGAACGAGCCACGGGACGAGCGACTGTCCGTCGAGCAGCGCCCGATGATCGTTGAGCACGAGGCCGGCAGCGATGCCGGCTGCCGCCACGCCCCGGCCGAGCCAGCCCGGTGCAGCGCGCCACGCCAGGCGGATGGCGATCAGTCCGAACCCGATCGGCAGCGCGAGATCGGCAATCCATTTCGGCGCGCGCTCAGCGATCACGTCCCCAGCGGTACGATCGCTCTGGACGAGCGTGCAGGCCGCCATCGCCAGCATCGTCGCGACCATCGCGCCGACGGCGCCGGCGACGACATGGGCCACCGTGCTGACGCGTCCTGCCGGCAGAAATTCACCGGTGGCAAGGGCCAGCAGCTTGCCGTCGCGTGCCGCGATCGCGCCACCCAGCAGGCCGAGCCACAGAGTGAGAATCGAGGCGTAGGCGGCGGAACCTGGAATCGAGGCCGCGAACAGCTTGCGAGAAACGATTTCGGCCAACGGGAGCAACATCACGCCGCCGAGCGCGGCAGCGGCGATCCTGTTTTCGACGGTCGCGGCCAGGCCGTGCGACACTTACTTCCCTTTGTTCTTGCGGACGCCGTTGCGAGCCTGGACGGCGAGATCGAACACGTCAGCGGGCACGATGTCCCCCCTGATGCTCGTTTGTAGCTGCTCGCCGGCGCTCCGGAACTCGCCGGCGGCCCTGGCGCCCAGTGCGATCGCCGTGAGCCCGCGCTCCTGCATGGACCGAATGGCTTCGGCATCCCCCTTTGGCACGTCCCGGAAGACCTTCTCCTCGAGCGCGGCGGCGGCCGCGGTCACCGTCGCTCGATCAGCGCTCGCAATGCGTTCCCACACCGCGCTCGACACGATGAGCGCGCCAGAGAGCGGCGCGACAGGAAGGTCGAGCATGTATCTGGCGTCGCGGAAAACCTGGTAGTTCGAGGCCAGCCAGGGAACGTACAAGGCCGTGTCGATGAGTCCGGGCGACAGCTTCAGTTGTTCGGGAATACTTGCCGGTACGAGCTCGACGGGGTGAAAGCCGTTCTTCATGTACCAACTCACCCACCTGGTGTTCCCTTTCGACGTGAACAGCTTTGCTTTCTTGACGTCGGCCAGCGTGCTCAGCGGTCGCTTCGAGAACAGCTGAACCCATCCACCGGTCCCCCAGGCGAGGAGGTGCAGACCTTTTGCCTGCAGCCGCTGTTCAAGGATCGGCGCGAGTTTCTGTTGTACGGCGCGCACCTCCTCGTCCGACTCGAAGAAAAACGGGATCCCCAGCACGTTGAAGGCATCATCGAGCCCGGTCAGACCGATGTTCGACATGTACGACGCCTGGTATTGTTCGAACGCCGGGCGCATCTGCGTGAGGATGGTCGCCTCGGTGTCGGCCGATCCGGGATACACGGTCAGCCTCACACGTCCGGCCGTCCCTTCGTCCCACGCCTTGCCCATCTCGAGCAGCGCCTTATGCCAGGGAGACGTTGCCGGCACGACCGTCGCGAGCTTGATCTGCACTGGCGCGGCGATGAGAGGGCAGATACCGGCCGCGATCGCGGCGAGGACAAGAAACCGTTGCAGCCGTGCCATGGCGCCTCTCATTTCGTGAACCTGGTTTCGACTTGAGCGAGCAGCGCCCGGGCGCGGCGCTGCTGCATGAAGGTGACGAGCCGGGTCGAAGGGTCCTGTTCAGGATTGACCGCCAGCGCCTGCCGCAGAAGGGACTCGAATTCAGCGCGGTCCTGCGCCGGAACCGCCACGCCCAGCGCCAGCGCTACGTACGGGCCGGGTGACGACCCGCGCTGAAGGAGGACCGCGCGGTCGAAATGCGCGCGCGCCCGGTCCGGCGAGCCGCCGAGCGCCTCGGGCAGGCTGTCCAGGGAAATCAACAGTTCGTGGAGCGCGCCTCTGCCCCACGATTCATCGAGCACGACGGCGCGGTCGGCCATCGTGCGCACGGTCGGAAGATCGATGCTGATCTCCGGCCGATCGAGTGCGAGCGCGATGGCTGAACCCCAGGACGCCGCCGTCCAGTAGAGCAGTGGGACGTCGCGTTGCCGCGCGCCGGCCAGCGCTGCCGCGGGATCCCTCAGGAGTCGCGGACCCACACCGGGAAAGCGTACTCCGAGCGCGCGCAGGCAGTAGCCACGCGCCCGCAGGAAC
>JANPCT010000871.1:0-1998 GCA_031431095.1 Acidobacteriota bacterium
GCTCGTTCCGCACGCGCTTCGGCATTCCGATCTCCGACGAGCAGATCGCCGATGCGCCGTTCTATCGTCCGGCCGACGACAGCCCCGAGATGCAGTACATGCGCGAGCGCCGCAAGGCGCTCGGCGGACCCGTGCCGTCGCGCACGGTTCGCGTCGAGCCGCTCAAGGCGCCGCTCGAGCCGCTGTTCGAGGAGTTCTACAAAGGCACGGAAGGGCGCAAGGCGTCCACCACGATGGTGTTCGTGCGCATGCTGACCAAGCTGCTGCGCGACAAGGAAGTCGGCAGCCTCATCGTCCCCATCGTCCCGGACGAGGCGCGCACGTTCGGCATGGAGTCACTGTTCCGAGCCGTCGGGATCTACTCGCATGTCGGCCAGAAGTACGACCCCGTCGACATGGACACGCTCCTCTACTACAAGGAAGCGCAGGACGGGCAGATCCTCGAAGAGGGGATCACCGAGGCCGGCTCGCTGTCGTCGTTCATCGCCGCCGGCACCGCCTACGCGACGCACGGCGTCAACACCATCCCGTTCTTCATCTACTACTCGATGTTCGGCTTCCAGCGCGTCGGCGATCTGATCTGGGCCGGCGCCGACTCCCGCGTCCGCGGCTTCCTGCTCGGCGGCACCGCCGGACGGACGACGCTCGCGGGCGAGGGCCTGCAGCACCAGGACGGCAACAGCCAGGTCTACTCGCTCTGCTATCCGAACTGCATCTCGTACGATCCCGCGTATGCGTTCGAGCTGGCCGTCATCATCCAGGACGGCATCAAGCGCATGTATCACGACCAGGAAAGCATCTTTTATTACCTGACCGTGATGAACGAGCAGTACGCCATGCCGCCGATGCCGGAGCATTCCCGCGAGGGCATCCTCAAGGGCCTATACCGGTTCAAGCCCGCAGCCGAATCGAAGGCCAAGCTCAAGGCGCAGTTGTTCGGCAGCGGCGCCATCCTGAACGAAGTCGTCGCCGCGCAGGAGATCCTGCAGAAGTACGGCGTTGCGGCCGATGTCTGGTCGGTGACGAGCTACGGTGAGCTCTATCGCGACGGCCATGCCTGCGAGCGCTGGAACATGCTCCACCCCGGCGAGAGCCCGCGCGTGCCGTACGTGACGCAGGTGCTCAAGGACACCCAGGGCGTCTTCGTCGCCGCCTCCGACAACTGCAAGGTGCTGGCGGACTCGATCGATCGCTGGCTGCCGCGCCGCGTGCGCGCACTCGGCACCGACGGGTTCGGGCGCAGCGAGGATCGGGCGGCGCTCCGCGAGTTCTTCGAGGTCGACGCGCGCTTCGTCGCCGTCGCGACCCTGTCCGAACTCCTCAAGGAAGGGCAGATCGACGTCAAGGTGGTGCAGCAGGCGATCAAGGACCTCGGCATCAACCCGGAAAAGCCGAATCCCGCAACTTCGTAACGTCAGGCGCAGGCTCCCATTGCTTCTTCATGACTGATTTCAAGCTGCCCGAACTGGGCGAGAACGTGACAGCCGGTGACGTCGTGCGCGTGCTGGTCAAGCCCGGCGACACCATTACCAAGGATCAGGCGATCCTCGAGCTCGAGACCGACAAGGCCACCATCGAGGTCCCTTCGTCCGTCGCCGGTCTCGTCAAAGACGTGCAGGTCAAGCCCGGCCAGAAGATCAAAGTGGGCGACGTCATCCTGACCGTCGATGGCGACGCGGCTCCAGCCAATAAGGACGGCGGCGCCAAGCCGCAGGCTGACGCCGGCGCCGAAGGCGGCGACAGCAGCAAGGCGAAGGCTGATGCCGGAGCGGAAGAAGGCGGATTGAGCCAGCGCGTCAAGCCGGGCGGCGCTGCTGCGTCAGCCGATGGCGACGAGGCCCGCAAGGATCGCGACGGCGGCACGTCGGGCGTCGCCGAGCCGCCCGCCGCGCAACGCGCCGTTCCGGCCGGGGCTGAGGACGACCAGGACAACGATCAGGACCAGGCCGAGGAAGACTCCCCCAAGGCGGCGCCGCGCCAGAAACGCGGCGAAGTCGT
>JANPCT010000872.1:0-3269 GCA_031431095.1 Acidobacteriota bacterium
CGCTCATCGGCTTGCCATCGGAGGCGACGGCGGATCCACTGATCTTCGCCAGCTTCACGGGCTGCAGCTGGATGTCGACGCTGGCCAGCTCCTGGCCGACCGCGAGCGTGACACGCTGGGCTTCCGAAGGGGTCGGTGTCGAGGGATAGTAGGTGGCCGCGTAGCCCGTATTCTGGTTGGAGCCGGTCGGCCCGCCGAGCCCGCCGCCCATCATGTCGAGCACCATGGCGCCCATGTTGTTGCGGAGCGTCGCGCTGACGTAGTACTCGCCGGGCGGCAGGCCGTAGATGCGGAACTGCCCGAGATCGTTCGTCGTGCCGTTACGTCCCGACGGCACGAGGCGGCGCTTGCCGTTGGTGAACTGCAGGCGCATCGCGGCGACGTCGGCGTCGGCGACCGCCTCGCCGAATTCATCGACGACGCGGCCGGCGAGGACGCTGCCGCGCGGCAGCGAGACGTCCGCCTTGTCCATCTTCTGCGCGTCGGCGAGCTCAAGCGGCCGCCCCGGCTCGAACGGCCGATTCTGCCCGTACTGCATCGGCACGAAGCCCGGCTTCGACACGCTCACGTTGAAGCGGCCGGCGGGCAGGTCGCGGAATTCATAGCGGCCCTGCGCGTCGGTCAGCGCCGTCTTGGTGCCGATGTCGGGTCCGCTGATCCGCACCAGCGCCCGGCGCACCGCCGCCCCCGTGTCGTTGGCGACGACGCGGCCGCGCAGGCTGCCGGTGCCGGTCTTCGCCTGGCGCCCGGGACCCATCATCTGGATCGGCCCGTCGGACCCCGGCGCCATGATCTGGATCTGTCGATCGACGACCTGCGCCCCGGCCGTCCCGACGAACGGCGAGCCGGCCGCGAGCGCACACACGAGGGCACGAGAAGCTGTTCTGAGCATAGGTAGCATTTTGGACGAGGTCAGGCCGGATTTGGTTGTCTGGTCAGAAGTTTCACAGATTCAACAAACCGCGGCTCTAACTCGAAGGAATCGAAGGAAGCGAAGGCAATCGAAGGAGCCTCTTAGTTTGAAGGAGGCTCGCCGCACGATCCCACAGGGATCCGAGAGTCTCCTTCGCCTGCCTTCGAGACCTTCGAGTCCTTCGAGTGAACGCGTCTCCACCGGCTAAGGGGCTCCTTCGACTGCCTTCGAGACCTTCGAGTCCTTCGAGTGAAAACACTCCTGCCGTTTGCGCTTGAGGAATTCCACCGAGCGCCGGAGTTCGTCGAGTCCGTTGATGCCGTCTTCGACGGAGATCCAGCCGGCATAGCCGCCGCGGGCGAGAATGGCGAAGATGGCGTCGTAGTCGATCAGGCCGCGGCCGACTTCGCCGTGCAGCAGCTTGGTGGAGTAGCCGGTTTTGCCGTCGCTGGCGCGCAAGTCGTCGAGCGTCGCCCCGGGCGCGAGCGCGCGATCGGAGGCGTGCATGGTGACGACGCGCGGCAGGACTCTCTCGAGGAACGCCACCGGATCGTAGCCGCCGACCACGGCGTTCGACGGGTCGTATTGCACGCCGAGGCGCGGCGAGCTCACGCGATCGAGGATCTCGAGGAAGATGTCTTCCGGCTGCGCGAACTCCGGATAGAGCCAGGTGCCGTCCTTGTAATGATTCTCGAGGCACAGGACCACGTCGCGTTTCTCGGCATACTCGAGCGATCGCAGCAGGCCGTCGACCGTCCGGTCGATGCCGTCCTGACGCGACAAGCCTGGCGTGTGCTGGCCACTGAGCGTGCGGCAGAACCGCGTGCCGAGCCGCACCGCCAGATCGATCGCCTCCTGCTGCCGCTCGACCTGCCGCCGTCTCTCCACTGGATCCGCGTGGGTGAAATCCGGTGAGAAGCAGAGCATCGAACTGATCTGGCCGGTTGCCGCCATCGCTTTCAGCACCGGATCGACGCCGGCGGCATCGAAGCGGCGAAAGAACCCGTCGTAATGCTCGAGTCCTTCGCCGCCGAGCGCCGGCGCGGATCGGATCCACGCGGTGTAGTCCATCTCGCCGCGACAGAGCTCGTCGAAGTAGCACTTCGGGAACACGCTGATGCGCGGCGCTGCCGTCGCAGCGGTCATGGGATGAGGACGGACTTGATGACGCGCCCGTCGTGCATCGCATCGAACGCGTCGCGCCAGCCGGACAGCGGTGAGGTCATGCCGACGACTTCGTGAGGGTGCGTCAGCCGCCGGTCGAGGAGGTGGATGACGCGCTCCCACACCGGGTAGTTGTGGCTGAACGATCCCTGCAGGCGGATGTTCTTCTGCACGAGCGGGTTCATGTTGACGGGCACCAGGTCGGGTGACCAGCCGACCTTCGTCACCTGTCCGTCCGGCCGCGCCAGCGCCAGCGCGAGATCGAGCGGGCGGCTGGCGCCGGACGCGTCGCACACCAGGTCCGCGCCGATCGGGCTGACTGAGCGCACGACCTCTTCGACGTTTTCTTCCTGCGCGTTGACGAGGCGCGTGGCGCCGAGCCGCGCTGCGGTCTCGAGGCGCGCCTTATCAGCCGTGAGGCCGACCACGATGAGTGGATCGGCGCCGGCCAGCGCCGCCATCCGCGCGCACAGCAATCCGATCGGCCCAGGACCGAGGACGACGACCGTGTCACCAGGACGGATCGTCGAGTTCACGCACATGGCGTTGTAGGCCACCGCGTGCGGCTCCGCGAGGCAGGCCAGATCGAACGGCAGCGTATCGGGGATGCCGTGCAGGCATCGCTCCGGCACCTTGACGTACGTGGCCATCGCGCCGTCGATCCCGTAGCCGAACCCCTTGCGCGCCGGGCACAGGTTGTACAGCCCGGTTCTGCAGAGCATGCACTCGCCGCACACCACCGCCGCGGTTTCCGAGACGACGCGGTCACCGTCGCGGAACCCTTTCACCGCGCGGCCGGTCTTTGCCACCGTCCCGCAGAATTCGTGGCCAAGGATCACCGGCACGTTCACCGGCCACGATTGCGTGTTGTAGGCCTGGTGCACGTCGGATCCGCAGACCGACACCGCGCCCACGCGCAGCAGCACATCCTCGTCGCCGATCTCCGGGATCGGCACCTCGCGAAGTTCGACGGCGAGCTTCTCGAGTGCGAACTGAACGACACCTTGCTGATTCATGCTGCCTTTCGATCGTCTGCCGGTGCCCTCAAGCAACAGGCCCCTTTGCCGAAGCCGCCCGGATCTCACGGCAGATCTCGCTCAGCGCTGCGTGCAGTTTGGCGCCGGTGACCGGCGTGAAGGCGTCGGCATCGATGACCAGCGGCGCTCCGAGTACCACCAGCGGCGCGCCGCGC
>JANPCT010000873.1:0-2411 GCA_031431095.1 Acidobacteriota bacterium
GACGATTCACGCCGGGCAGCCGTCCGAGCCTGAGACGGGCTCGCTCGTCGCGCCGATTTTTCAGACGTCCACCTACGAGCAGGACGAGCCCGGCGTCAACCGCGGGTTCGACTACTCCCGCACCAACAATCCGACGCGCGCCCGGCTCGAGGCGGTGCTCGCCGAGCTCGAAGGGGTCAAGTACTGCGCGACGTTCGGCTCGGGCCTGGCGGCCGAGAATGCGGTGCTGCAGGCATACCTGAAACCAGGCGACGAGATCGTCATTCCGCTCGACGTCTACGGCGGTACTTACCGCATCCTGAACAAAGTGTTCCAGCCAATCGGCTGCGTGATCAAGCAGATCGATCTCGGACGCGACGGCGCGCTCGAGGCCGCCCTGTCGCCGCGGACGAAACTCGTCTGGATCGAATCGCCGACCAATCCGCGGCTGCTGGTGTACGACATCGCCGCCATCGCCACGGCGGCGCACAACGCTGGTGCGCTGCTGGTGGTGGACAACACGTTTGCCTCACCCCTCTTTCAGCAGCCCTTCGCGCTCGGCGCCGATCTCGTCGTCCATAGCGTGACGAAATATCTGGCCGGCCACTCGGACGTGATTCAAGGCGCCGTGCTCGCACGGGACCCGTCGGTGTTCGAGCCGATCAAGTTCCTGCAGAACGCCACGGGAGCGGTCCCGGCGCCGTTCGATTGCTGGCTGACGCTGCGCGGCCTCAAGACGCTGGAACTGCGGATGCAGCGGCACGCCGACAACGCGGAGGCGATCGCCAAGGCGCTCGACGGACATCCGCTGGTGACGCGCGTCTACTTCCCCGGTCTGCCGAATCACCCGGGTCACGAGATCGCCAAGCGGCAGATGACCGGGTTCGGCGGGATGGTGTCGTTCGAACTGGACGGCACGGTCGAGGAAGTCGTCGCCTTCGTATCGTCGCGCCGCTTCTTTGCGCTCGGCGAGAGCCTTGGCGGCGTCAAAGCGCTCGTCTGTCATCCGGCGCGGATGACGCACGCGTCGATTCCCGCGGAGGAACGGGCCAGACTCGGTCTGTCCGACACGCTGGTCCGCCTCTCCACCGGCTGCGAGCACCAGCGCGACCTGGTGGCGGATCTCCTCGAGGGTCTCGCGGCGATCGAACAGGCGCGGGCGCTTCGCTCGAGCAACGCCGCCGTGACGGTCGGGGCCTGACGTGTCCCATCGCATCGAGGTCGGCATCCTGGGCGCCACCGGCGTCGTCGGACAGCATTTCATCGCGCTGCTCGCCGACCACCCGTGGTTCCGCGTCACCTGGCTTGCCGCGAGCGAACGCTCCGCCGGCCATCGCTACGGGGATCTCGCCTGGCGGCTGCCCGGGCGGTTACCTGCTGAAGCGGCCGCGCTCCGCGTCGCGCCGCTTGACGCGCTGCAGGACGCGCCGAACTTCCTGTTTTCTGCGCTCGATGCATCCGTCGCGGGTGACGCGGAGCTCGCCTTCGCCGCCAGCGGACGCCATGTCGTCAGCAACGCGCGCAACCACCGCATGGATCCGCTGGTGCCGCTGCTGATCCCGGAGGTCAACGCGGATCATCTGGCGCTCCTCGACGCCCAGCGCCGCGCGCGCGGCTGGACCGGCAGCCTCGTGACGAACCCGAACTGTTCGACGGTGGTGGTCGCGATGGTGCTCGGGGCACTGCGGCAGTTCGAACCGCGGCGAGTCCTGGTCACCACACTTCAGGCATTGTCGGGCGCCGGCTACCCGGGCGTGGCATCGCTCGACGCGCTCGGCAACGTCATCCCCTACATCGGCGGCGGGGAAGAAGAAAAGATCGAGACCGAGACCCTGAAGCTGCTCGGCCGTTACCAGGACGGAGCGGTGCACCCGGCGGACTTCATCGTCAGCGCGCAGACGACGCGGGTGCCGGTTGCCGATGGCCATACCGCGGTGATGTCGTTCGAGCTTGCGGCACGGCCCACGATTGAGGACGTGTCCGCGGCGCTCGCCGCCTTCACCGCCGAGCCTCAGGCCCGGCGCCTGCCGACCGCGCCGGAGCAGCCGATCGTGCTGCACACGGCGCAGGATCGCCCGCAGCCGCGGCTCGACGTTGCGTTCGGCGGCGGCATGCCGGTGCACTGCGGCCGCGTTCGCGCCTGCCCCGTCCTCGGCTACAAGCTCGTCGCCATGGGCCACAATGTCGTCCGCGGTGCGGCCGGCGCGGCGCTGCTCAATGCCGAATTGATGGTGGCGCGGCTACGAGCCGCCGGAAGTGAACCCGATGCTGAACTTGAAACCGTCGCGGCCATGAGACACGTCCAGATCGACCAGGCTTGACGTCTCGGTGTGCACCCGGATGCCGGCGCCCATGGATTCAGCCATGTTGCTCAGGCTCAGGCCCTTCACCCTCGACGCCACCTTTCCGGCTGCGAGCAGCCCGGCGATGTC
>JANPCT010000874.1:0-1666 GCA_031431095.1 Acidobacteriota bacterium
CCGGGGTGGACTACATCAGCAGCGCCGGGTTGCGCGTCATGCTCCTGCTGGCGCGGCGCCTGCAGGATGCCGGCGGACGGCTCGGACTCTGCGGCATGGGGGACGCCGTCCGGCAGGTGTTTCAGCTGGCCGGATTCCTCCCGCTCTTCGTCGTTCATGATACGCGCCAGGCAGCCGTCCACCAGCTCGCCCTTCCATGAGGCTCCGCGTCCGGCTGCAGTCGCCGGAAACCCCGGCCGCGGAATACGACCTCGACGGGCCCGAGATCGTCATCGGCCGCGGGACGAACGCTTCGCTCGTCATTCCGGATTCGCGCGTATCGCGCCAGCACGTGCGGATCGTTCAGCGCGACGGCGGCTGGTGGGTGGAGGATCTCGGCACGCGGAATGGCACGCTGCTCAACGGCGAGGAGATGGCAGGCGCCGCGAGGCTGTTAGCGGGCGACCGGCTGAGTATCGGCGGGTCGGTCGTGCGTGTCATCGGCGACCCCAACGCCGGCCTCGCGATCTCGGCGGGGACGGCCCCGCTTGTCCTCGATCCGGACGGGTCCCTCCCGACGACGGCGGAAGGCCGCGACGCGGTGCGGATGCGGGCGCTCAATCAGATCCACAAGGCGCTGGCGGAATCACTTTCGCTGTCCGAGCTGCTCGAGCTGATCCTCGCCCGCTGCTTTGACGTGCTGGATCCCGAAGAAGGGGTGATCATGCTGCGCGGGGCCGACGGCACGCTCTCGAGCGCGGCTCACCGCCGCGTGAAGCGCGACGGCGCTCCGGTCACCATCCCCCGGCGGCTGGTTGACGAGGTCGTCGGGAAACGGCAGCCCGCGCTCGTGCTCGATGCCGCTTACGACGACCGGTTCGCGGGCTCCGCCTCGATGGTCTCGTCGGGCATCCGCAGCATCGTGGCGGCGCCGCTCGTAGACGGGGAAGGCGCGCTGGGGCTGATCACGCTGTGCTCGCGTCTCACGGTCCGCCGGTTCACCCAGCCCGATCTCGACATGCTCGTGTCGATCGCCTCTGCGGTCGCGCTGCGCGTACGCAACGTTGCCCTGGCCGACGAGCTCGCCTCACGCCGCGTGGTCGAGCACGAGCTGGCGCTCGCGCACGACGTGCAGATGTCGATGCTGCCGCGCGAGATGCCCCTGCGCTCTGACGTGGCGCTCGCCGCGCAGTTGAAGCCGGCTCGAGCCATCGGGGGCGATCTGTACGATTTCGTGCTCGACGGCGATCGCCTGTGGTTCATCGTCGCGGACGTGGCGGGGAAGAGCATCGCGGCCGCGCTCTATATGGCCATCGTCCGGACCCTCTTTCGCGCCACGGCCGGCGGGGACGCGGCCGTCATCGACGTCGCCGCGCGCATGAACCAGGAACTCTGCCGCGACAACGAGGCGATGATGTTCGTCACGGCGGCGATCGGCTGTCTGCACCTGCCCAGCGGCGCGCTGAAGCTGGTCGACGCCGGCCACAATCCTGCCGTGATGGTGGGAGCCGGCGGCGGGTTCGAGCTGCCGGCCGTGCCGAAAGGGATGGCGTTTGGCGTCCTCCCGCAGGCGGCCTACGTCGAAGCCCGGATCACTCTCGAATCTGGCGCGACGCTTGTCCTGTACACCGACGGCCTCACGGATGCCCGCGGCACGGCGGGCGAGATGTTCGGGGAGGATCGGTTG
>JANPCT010000875.1:0-2618 GCA_031431095.1 Acidobacteriota bacterium
CCGAACAGCCACAGCGCCGCGCGCGTGGCGCGCGGCGGGACCAGCGGACGCCAGAGCGATCGGGCAAGCGCGCCGGCCAGGGCCGAGAGCACCAGTGCTTCGGCCAGCGGCAGCGGCGGCGCACCGAAGCGCAGCCCGGTCGCGACGGCAACAGGGGCCAGCGCCGCGACGAGCTGCAAACCCTCGAGCGGACGCCACAACGTGAGCATCCCGGGGATCAGCGTGATGACGATCTGCAGCCAGGATGGCACCCAGGTGACGTGGGCGAAGGATCGCAGCACGGCGAGAACGAGCGCAAGCACGCACACGCGCACTCCGATCGCCGATGCGCGGAGCAGCATAACGCTCAGTATAACGTTGCCTCACGGAGCGCGGCGCGGCAGCGCGCGCGTGCTAAAATCCGCTCGCCGACGCGACGCGAGGGGCCATCGTCCGCCCACCCCTCAAACGTTCACGAGCTTCTCGACATCGTCGAATCTGGAGTCCGATCACCCCATATGCGAGCGACGCAGTTCTGGGACAAGCGATTTTCGAGGGGCCAGCAGGGCAGCTACAGCCGCGTCGAGATGGCCGATCTCGCCGACCCGGCTCTGTGCCGCGCGCTCAAACACTTCGGCAGCGTCGTGAACAAGACGGTGATCGATTTGGGATGCGGCCGCGGCGCGACGTCCTTGTTCTTCGCCCACCACGGCGCCAACGTGATCAGCGTCGATGCCAGCGGCGTGGCGATCGACAACTTATCGAGATACTGCGCCGAGAACGGCATCGGCAAGGTCACGCCCGTCATGATGCCCGCCCAGGACATCGGCACGCTGGGTCCGGTCGACTTCATCTTCGGATCGATGATTCTCCACCACATCGAGCCCTTCGACGAGTTCGTGAAGACGCTGCGGACGGTCGTCAGACCCGGTGGCAAGGGTTTCTTCTGGGAGAACAACGCGCGCAGCAAGACCATGATCTGGTTTCGCCGCCATGTCGTCGGCAGGCTCTGGGTGCCGAAGTGGGGAGACGCTGACGAGTTTCCGCTCGAGCCGCGCGAGATCCTCGAGCTCGAGAAATCCTTTCACGTCGACGTCGAGTACCCCGAGCTGGTGTTCTTCCGCATGATTTCGTCCTACCTGCTCAAGGGACGCCTGAAGAAGCAGTTCAAGATGCTCGACAACTACTGCTATCGCTACCCGGACTTCCGCAAGTACAGCTACAGCCAGCATCTCTTCCTGAGCTGAGGCCCGCGCCGCTCCTCATCGTGATGCCGGCTGCTCGAAATGGCCGATCCGCGGGTCGCCGGCGGACGCCCGGCCCAGCGTGCATGCTCCAACGGACGCACCGACCCGCTGGATCGCCCTGGCGTCGCGCATTGCGGCGTCCACCGCCCGGCTCGCGATCGCGTTCAGCGATCGCACGTGTCCGGCCACTGCTGCGGCCTCCACCAGCAACAGTTGCTCGCCGATGGTTGCGCCGCGCAGGCCCCCGAACCATGCGAAATACAAAGCGCCGAGGAGCGCCCCCATGACGCCAAAGGCCGGCCCCGATTGGGCGAGCGCCGACACCGGCACCATCAAGGCGGTGATGGCACAGACCACGAGCACGAGCAGGAGGACGACGATGATGACGGCATCGAGTGCCGCGCCAGCCAGCACGCGCCCGGCGTCCAGAATCTGTTGCGCCAGTGGAGTACCTGTGCCCCTGGCCGCTGCTTCAGGCGCTCGCGGGCGTCCGGTATCGGCAGCCGCCTCCGCGACGGGCGGCGGCGTTCGCGGCTGCCGGACACCGCGCAGCCGGCCGAGGGCCGAGATCGGCTCGTCTACTTGTGCCAGGAAGGGTTCGCACGCAGCAAGGGTTTCGGCCGGATCGAACCCGCAGGCCTGTGCGAAGGAGCGTATCGCGGCACGACCGTAGATGCCTTTCGGCAGGTCTCCGAGCCGTCCCTCCTCAATGGCGCGCAGGTGCTCCTCGCGAACGCCAATGCGCTTGGCCAGGTTGGCCCGGCCCTCTCCGCTGGCCGACCTCGCCTCGCAGAATCGCCGGGATACGTCCCTGTCGAACATCTCAATGGGGGCTATCGGCAGCGCCGGTCCGGCCCTGCACTCAACCATTGCGTTGCACGGCTGAGCTGGCCGTGGCGTCACGCGCCGCGGCCGGTTTAGAGTACTCGCATGTGCCGGAACATCAAGCCGCTCTTCAACTTCTTGCCTCCCGTCACCGACGACGAGGTCCGCGCTGCGTCGCTGCAGTTCGTGCGCAAGATCAGCGGGTTCACGCGGCCGTCGAAAGCCAACGAGGAGGCGTTCGATCGCGCCATCGACGAAGTCGCCGCGTCGGCGCGACGGCTAATGAACTCGCTGGTCACCACCGCGCCGGCTCGGGACCGCGAGGTGGAAGCCGCCAAGGCCAGGGCGCGCTCGGCGGAGCGGTTCGGGAGCCAGGCCTGAGCGCAGGGTGTTTGATTCGCGTCAGGCGGCGGGAACGATCCGGCTCCGTGCGTCTTCGAGCGCGACCCGCACGTGATCGGCCCCTTCGAGATCCGCTAAATCGATCGTCCTGGTTTTGCCGTCGCGCGTCCGGATTGTCGCGTAGCGACGATCGATGTCGATGCTCGCAAGGTCCGCCCACTTGAC
>JANPCT010000876.1:0-2590 GCA_031431095.1 Acidobacteriota bacterium
TAATTGCGCTCGTGATGACCGTGCGCCTCGTAGAAGAGGCGGCCTTTGCCCTCGCGGCGGATCCAGCTCAGCGCATAGTCGTGATCGGTGCGTGGATTGGGTTCCTTGGCCTTGTCCTCGTCGCTCATTTTGGCATAGTTGACGCTGGTGAGCACGTGGACGTTGTCGCGCGAGAACGATTCCTGATTGTAGGTGTAGGTCTCGTCGTGGATCTCCCAGGCCTGCCCGTGGAACATCGCCGTCAGCGGGCTCTTGGGGTCATCGATCTTCACTGTGATCAGTTGGGGGTCGTTCCAGTGGAACTTGAAGTAGCCGCCGATCATGGTGTTGAACTCGGGCCAGAGCGGGTTGCCGCCCGGCTTGGGGGCGGCGCCGCTCGCAGCGTTCTGCAGGCCGGCGCCGGCGGGCGGAGCCGGGTTCAGCGCGGCGAAGCGCGGGGCGAAGTCGTTCTGCGCGATCCGTCCTGTCTTTTCGGTGTCCATCTTGTCGTACCAGGCGTCGACCACGGCCGAGAACTCGGCGCGCGCCAGCTTCTGGTCGGCGTTCGCGTCGCCCTGCGCGAGCATCGCGGTGGCAAGCGCGCTGCCCGGGCCACCGGCCCGGCCGCCGGCGCCTGGCGCGCCGCCGCACGACTGTCCGTGGTACGAGTCGGCCGCCGCGTGGATAGCCGCGATGCCCTTGCCGCCGCGGATGAAATCGAGCAGTGCCGCCCTGCGGGCCGCGGTCGCGGTCTTATCGGCGGGGTCGTCGAGGAAGCAGCCGGTGGTGCTGTCGAGGAAGACCGCGTCGTACTGCTTCAGGTTCGCGGCGTTGATGTCGGCGGCGTCATAGGTCGTCGTCGCCGTCCAGGCGCCGGTCTTCCGGCCCATTTCTTCCATCATCCTCGCGGCCAGCGGAATCGAGGAGTGCACGAACCCGCGGGCGGTGGCGAGCACGAGGACCTTGCGCGGTTTCGCCGGTTTAGCTTTGGCCTTGTCCGGCAACGCCGCGATCATCTTGTCGACGTCGGCCGGGCACGCCACGCGCGGGTTGCTGCTGCGGCCACCGCAGGCGTCCGGCTGAGGGGCAGGCGTCGGCGGCGCGAATGCCGCGGCAACCCGCGTCAGTCCGTCGCCGACCTGGACCGCGCTCAGCGATCCGGCCCCGTCCCCGTCCCACTCGGTGAACCACTTGTCGAACGCGCCCTTGAACTCGTCGCGGGTCACGGCGCCATCCTTGTCTGCGTCGATCGCCCTGAAGAGGGCGGGAGCCATGCCGCCGCGACCACCCCCGCCGCGGCCGGCGCCGGCCGCTTGCGGGCCGGGCGTCTGCGCGGTGAGGTGTCCAAACGCCGCTGTCAGCAGCAGCGCCGTTCCTGCGGCGAGAGCGAGCGGTGTGCGTGAAGTCTGCGTACGCATGAGGTGACCTTTCGAGTGCGTTTCCGGGCCTGCAATGGATTGCGCCCCGATAGTAATCGAGAGTAGACTCCGCGCGCTGAGGAGAATCCCGAATGGCAACGCGACGTGAATTCCTGCGCACTGCGGCGGCGACGCTGGCCGTCTCGTCCGCGCGTCCCGTGTTCGCCTGGCAAGGTGCCAACAATCGCGTCCGGATGGCGGTCATCGGCATGGGCGGCCGCTCGGGCCGCGTGTTCGACTCGCTCACGCGCTACGACGACGTGCAGTTCACGATGGGATGCGAAGTCGCGCAGAACAAGCAGACCGGCTTCCAGAGCGCCAATCGCCCGCTCGCCCAGACGCTCAACGTCGTCGGCGACTATCGCCGTGTGCTCGACCGCAACGACATTGACGCGGTGCTCATCGGCACGCCCGACTTCTCGCACGCCAGGATCACGGCAGACGCACTCGCCGCCGGCAAGCACGTCTACGTCGAGAAGCCGATTTCGAACAACATCGCGCGCATCAACATGATGCTCGACGCCTACAACAGGTATCCCAACCTGGTCGTCCAGGTCGGCACGCAGCAGCGGAGCTGGGATCACTTCATGGAAGCGAAGAAGCTGATGCCGGCGCTCGGAACCGTCACCCACGTGCTCATCCAGCACGGCGGCGGCTATTCGCAGAACAAGCAGGAAGTCGCCGAAGTGCCACCCGGACTCGACTGGAACGCGTGGCAGGTCGATGCGCCGAAGAAAGCGTTCAAGCAGGGCTACACGTCGTTCCGCGCCTGGTGGGAGTACGGCAGCGGCCTGGTCGGCGACTGGGGCGCCCACCACATCGACGTCGCGAACTGGTTCATGGACGCCGACGCCAAGCAGCCGCTCAAGACCACGGCGGTCGGCTTCTACTCGAACCCGACGACCGATCCCGAGTGCGTCTACAGCCAGTTCTCGATCGCGTGGCAGTTCGACAACTACATCATGTCGTTCGCCAACGACGTCTTCCCGCGCCCGAACTTCGCCGATCCGAAGGGGCCCGACATCGAAGGCTGGGGCGTCTACTTCTACGGCAGCAACGGGACACTGCAGGTGAACCGCATGGGTTATGCGCTCCGGCCAAATGTCGGCCAGACGCGCAATCGCGTCCCGCCTGAGCCGGCACCCGGCGCCACCGCGGGCGCGGCCGCCGGCGGTGGACGCGCGGGCGCTCCC
>JANPCT010000877.1:0-1742 GCA_031431095.1 Acidobacteriota bacterium
GGTTTCTGCGGTTGTGACATGGAAACGCGCGGCGCCGTACGCGATCAGACCGAAGGCGAAATAGATCCCCGCGCGCAGCGCTCGCCTGCGGGCGAGTGGCGCCGCTCCTCCCACGGCCGACCAGAGCGCACCTCCCATCAGCAGGCCGAACCCAGTCACGGCGACGAACACGGACAACAGGCCTTGTCCGGCATAACCTAGATCGAACACCAGAAGGACTCCCAGAGCCACCGCTGTGCGCAGGGACGCGCGCGACGAGCTCGGTGACGGAGCGGGTGGCTTCACACGGGAGTATAGTCACGCCGCCGCGCGATCGCGGCGCGGGGCTCGGAAACGTCAGTGGATGCCTGGTTTTCCTTAGGGCGCGGTCAGTGGAAAACAAGGAACGATCCGTCGGGACGCGCGACAACGGAAACCAGGCCCCACACAGGCACTGATCCTGCGTTGCTGCCGGACGCCAGCGTTCGCCCGCCGCGGTCTTGCAGCTGCCACGCCACCGAGCCTCCTCGCGCCCACGCAGTGCCTTCCGTCCACGCGATCAGGCGATCGCCCCGGGCATTGATGGCGACGCTCGGATGCTTGCGCACGCCGGCGCCTGGCATCGGGACGACCGTCGAGACTTCCTTCCGCGCGCTGTTCAGTACCGCGGAATAAATCTGCTGCTGTGTCTCCCACGCCGCCACGATGCCGTCGGCCCCGGCCGCCATCGCAAACGTCGTCATCGGACAGGCAGGCAGTTCCCAGGCCTGGAGGCGCGCGGGCGGCGATGCGCCTTGCGGTCCGATCGTCATCCACATCGCGTCGCGATGAATCATCGCGCCCGCGGAGCGATAGAGGAGATGCACGGCGCCGGAGGCGGTCGCCAGCGCTTCGACGCCGCAGCATCCGCAGGCGCCGTCCTCGAGGGGGAACGCTTTTTCCGCGGCGAAACTAGCGCCATCGTTGCTCGACGTCGCCACATAGATACGGCGATGGGTCTCGCCATCGACAGGCCCGGCGGCGTGCCAGACGACGTGCACTTTTCCATGACGGTCTGCGGCGATCGAGCCGCCGCCATCGAGATGCCTGGTGTGTGCGCCGATCGCGCGCTGTGACGCGAACCGGCTGCCGCCAGGCGGCAAGCGCGAGTACCACATCGGAGTGAACTTCCCGTCTTCGCGGTCCACCGCCTTGGATCCGGTCCACGCCACGTGAATCCAGCCGGTTCTGCCGAGCGCAATCTGCCCGCCACGTACCGATCCCGTGGCGATGGCGGTGCCGGGCTCGCTGTTCACCGCAATCGGCGACGAGAATGCAACAGCCCCGGCCTTGCGGCGAACGTAAAACAGATCGCCGCCTCCAGGCGTTCCCTTGAAGTAGAGGAGGTGAATGGTCCCTTCACCGTCCACCACGGCCTGCGGTTGAATGCCGGCGTCCGGCACCTCGACGATCTCCACCCGTGAACGGGACTCGACCGACGCCGGCGCCGGCGCGGGCGTCTGCGCGGCCGCAGCGACCGCGTGCAGGAGCACGAGTATGGGGGTCGAAAGATGCTTGCGCATGCGTCGGATCATACCTGAGCGACACGCGACCGGCGCGTGTCCTGCCCGTCGTGTTCTGGTAACCTGCGGCCATCCTGTGAGACCGGCGTTGTGCAATCGCCCGTAACGAACGCGGATCAACAACGACACACTCCAGAAGAAGGCAGACACTGATATGCGAGAATTCGCCCGAGCCTCGATGTTCGTCATCGCGTCGTGGCC
>JANPCT010000878.1:0-3846 GCA_031431095.1 Acidobacteriota bacterium
CACTGGCGCCCGGCGCCATCAGTCAGTCGTCGTCGGGATGCGGCCGAATCTGTCCGCGAGTGCGCGGACGAACCAAGCGCGCTCCTGTGCGACCGGCTCCTTTGCCATCGCGTCCACCAGCCAGCGCAGCCGCCACGTCCAGTTGTCGTCGTTGATCAGCGCAGGCGTATTGATCCGCTCCTTCCAGCCGAAGATGTCCTGAATCGGCAGCAGGACGATATCGGACGCGGAGCCGTAGAGCAGCTGCAGGATCGCATCGCGGGTGGTGTCGTTGAACGGCGCCGCCGGATCGGGGTCCGGCGGTCCGTCGCGATCGACAACCATGAGCGCCTTGCGTTCCGCTGCCGGCGCCTCGTCCCACCACTCCGCCGCGGGCTCGGTGTCGTGGGTGCCGCTGGTGGCGACGCTGCACGCCGGATACTTGCGCGGATCTCTGAAGGGCTGGCCATCGACATCCCACTCGCGCTCCCAGCGCAGCACCTTGAAACCGGGGATGGCCATGCGCGTGAGCGTCTCGCGGACGAACGGCGGGACGACGCCGAGATCCTCGGCAATGATCCGGGAGCCCGGCGCGCGCAGGACGCTCAGCACCGCCTCGCCCTGGGCCCGCTGATCCAGTTGCGCCGGCGGGACGAACGAGGCCGTGCCATCGGCGCTCCGCACGTAGGTGCGGAAGAAGCCGACGAGATGATCGACGCGGTAGCCGTCGAACAGCTCCGCGCTGCGGCGGGCGCGCGCGGCCAGCCACTCGTAGCCCCCCGCGGCAACCTCGTTCCACCGGTAGGCCGGAAAGCCCCAGTCCTGCCCCGTTTCGGAGAACGCGTCGGGAGGCGCACCGACTGACGCATCGAGACGGAACTCGGATTGGCGCGACCACACGTCGGCGCTGTCGCCGCTCACCATGAAGGGAAAGTCGCCGAAGATGCCGATCCGGCAGGCCTCGCGCGCCTGCCGCCACTGGTTCGCCGCCAGCCATTGCAGGTAGGAGTGAAAGAGAATCTCGGTGGCCAGCTCCTGCCGTGCGTCCGCCAGCGCGCCGGCGTCGCGATCCCGCAGCGGCGCGTCCCACTGCTGCCACGACTGACCGCCGGTGCGCGCGTGCAGCGCGCGAAACAGGGCGTAATCGGCGAGCCACCAGCGGGCATTGGCGATGAACGCCTTGAAGCGCAGCGCCCGGTTGGTGTCCTGCTTCCACTCCTGCTCGCGAAAGCGACTGAACCCCGCCCGGAGGGCGAGGAGCTTGACGGTGCGGACCGCCGTGTAGTCGATCGATGGCGAGGCGCGCGCCTGGCGCAGCAGTTCACGCTCGGCGGCCGGAAGGACGTTCTCGCCGCCGAGCGCCGCTACGTCGGGCACCGCGGCCGGAGATATGAAAATCGGGTCCACCGCCATGGCGCTCATCGCGGAATACGGCGAGTTCTGCCCCTCGGCCATCTCGTTGATAGGCAGCAGTTGGACGAAAGAAAATCCCGCGCCCGTCATCCATGCCGCGAGCCGCGGCAGATCGCCGATTTCGCCTATCCCCCAGCTCTCGCGCGAGGGCAATGAAAACAGGGGCACGAGCAGCCCGGCATGGCGGCCGTGGAAGAAGTCACGCGGCATCGATACGATCTTGCACCAACTGCAGGCCACGCGCGAACACGTCCGGTTCGGCGAGGAGGCTGACAACGAGAAACGCCTCGTGCGGAAAATCGAAGAAGTAGCCTGGATGCACTGCGACGGCGTCGCGCTCGATCAATTGGAGGACGAGCTGTTCTTCCGAGCGCGTCGCCGGCACCCTCAGGACCGCCGACCAGCCTCCATCCACGGGCAGGGCGGTAATTCCTCTCGCGCCGGAACCGATGTTCTGCACCGTGTCGTAGTTGAGCCGCACGCGCTCGAGAATCCGATCGCGGACGATGCTGCCGCGTCCGATCAAGGAACGAGCGGCGATCTGGACGGGTGTCGAGACCGAGAGATATGTATCGCAGATGAACTCGAGGCGGTCGAGCGCTTCGTCCACCACAGCGGCGGGGCCGTCAAGGGCGATCCACCCGAGTTTCACCTGCGGCAGGCCAACGCTCTTGGACAGGCCGCCGAGGCGGCACAGCAGGCACGATGGCGTGGAGAACGCGGCAGGCTCCTCGAATCGATCGCGTAACGGGTAATCCGCGAACACTTCGTCCAGGATGAGCGCGGCCCCTCGATCGGCGCAGCGGCCGACGAGCCCGTCCGCCTCACGGTCGCGGACGATGCTGCCGGTGGGATTGTTGGGACTGACGGCAAGCACGGCGCGCGTCTGTGGCGTCCAGTGGCGATCCACCTGGTCGAAATCGGCCGTCCACACGCCGTGGTACTCCAGCGCGTAGCGCTGCTGCGCTACTCCCTCGAGCCGGGTGAGATGGTCGAACAGCGGATAACCGGGCACCGGGGTCAGAACGGCGGCGCCGGGATCGCACAGCAGCTTGAAGAGGAGCGAGTACGCTTCGCTGGTGCTGGCCGTCAGCACAACTTGCTCCGCGTCGATCCGCACGCCGCGCTGTGCATAGGAGTCGGCGATCGCTTCACGCGCGTCGCGCAGCCCGAGCGGGGACGGCTGGTAGGTCAATGCCGCGGTGTCGCTCAACGGTGCAAGCAGATCATCGGGGTACGGAAGGTTGACGCGAGTCGGGTTCGAGACGGTCAGATCGAGCACCGGCCCGCGGGCGCGAGCCGCCGCCAGGGCACGCGCCAGATCGTTCGGAAGGCGGTCGCCGGGAACACGCGTCGAGAACACGTCCCCTAGCGTATTCTTAAACGATGCGACGGCTGCTGCTCCTCGCGGTGCTCCTGTGGCCCTTACCTGCGCGCGCGCAACCGGCGGCGGCTGCCGTGGCTCCGCCGGCCGCGAGCGGGCCGAAGCTGGACGTGGCGTTCGCGCAGTTCACGCTGCCCAACGGGCTTCACGTCATCCTGCACGAGGACCACACCGTTCCGCTCGTCACCGTGAACGTCTGGTACCACGTGGGGTCGGCGCGCGAAAAGCCGGGCCGCACCGGGTTCGCGCACCTCTTCGAGCACCTGATGTTCATGGGGTCGGCGCACGCGAAATACGGCGATTTCGATCAGCTGCTCGAAGCCGCGGGCGGAACCAACAACGCCTCGACCGCCGAAGACCGCACCAACTACTACATCGACGTGCCGGCCAGCGCGCTCGAGCTGGCGCTGTTTCTCGAATCCGATCGCATGGCATATCTGCTCGACGCCATGACGCCGAAGACCGTCGATGCGCAGCGGGATGTCGTCAAGAACGAGCGCCGTGAAAATTACGAGAACGCCCCTTACGGCATGGCCTCCATCGCGATCGCGCAGATGCTCTACCCCGAGAGTCATCCCTACAGATGGCCGACCATCGGCTACATGGAGGATCTCTCCGCCGCCAGCTACCAGGACGTCGTCGATTTCTTCAAGACCTACTACCAGCCGGGAAATGCGAGCCTGGTCGTTGCGGGCGACATCGACGTCGCGCGGACCCGCACATCCGTTGAAAAGTGGTTTGCCGACGTGAAGCCCGGCGCCGCGAAGGTCGTGCCGATCGACTATCCGCACCCGAATCTCACCGAGGTGCGGAAGAAGACCATTCAGGATCGCGTCCAGCTTCCGCGCTTGTACTTGACCTGGATCACCCCGGCACACCTGGAGCCGGGCGACGCGGAGCTCGACGTGCTCTCGCTGCTGCTTGCCGGCGGAAAGAATTCGCGGCTCTACAAGCGGCTGGTTTACGAGCTGCAGATTGCCCAGGACGTGGCCGCCTTCCAGGCGTCGAAGGCGCTCAGCTCCGAGTACCAGATCGTGGTCACCGCGCGGCCGGGAGCCTCAATCGAACAG
>JANPCT010000879.1:0-6664 GCA_031431095.1 Acidobacteriota bacterium
GAGCTGGGCCGCGACAGCCACACCGAAACCTTCGTCGCGTTGCGCGCCGAAATTGACAATTGGCGGTGGAACGGCGTGCCGTTCTACCTTCGCACCGGCAAGCGGCTTCCGAAGCGGACCACCGAGATCGCCATCCAGTTCCGCCGCCCGCCGCTGCACATCTTCAAGCGCATCAGTCCGACCGCGATCGCGTCGAACCTGTTGATCGTGAACGTGCAGCCGGACGAAGGCATCTCGGTCCGGTTCGAGGCGAAGCTGCCGGGGAGCCGGATGCAGCTCGCGCCGGTGATGATGAATTTCCGCTACGGCAGCGCTTTCGGCGTGCCGGTCCCCGAGGCGTACGAGACCCTGCTGCTCGACGCGATGCTCGGCGACCCCACGCTTTTCGCCCGCCACGATTTCGTCGAAGCGTCATGGGCGCTCATCACGCCGATTCACGAAGCGTGGAAGGCCTCCGGCGCGAAGACGGTTCCCTCATACGAAGCGGGGGAGTGGGGACCACGTGAAGCTGACGCGATGATGGCCGCCGACAACCGCCGCTGGAGGACGCTGTGACGGCCCGCCAGGAGAAGCCGGTCGAACGTCTGCTCCCCGCCGGGCGCGACGTGACCTTCGCTGAAATCGAGGTCACGCTGGCGCGGCTCGTCCGGGACGGCCGTCGCAAACGCGGCCCGGCCCGCGCGCTGACCGCAACCGTCATCGCGATCGGCAATCCGGAGCGCCTCGTTGCGGCCGCCGACGCGCTCGAACAGCTCGGCGAGACCGGCGGCGTGCGCGCGATTCTCATCTCCGAAGGCGAGCACACCTCGCCGGTCGCGCGCGTGACCGAGAACGCCATCGCGATCTCGGGGCTGTCGCCGCGGTACTTGAACAACGCGGTCGCCGCCCTCCGCCTGTCCAGCCTTCCCTCAGTGGTGTGGTGGCGTGGCGGATCGATCGAGGCGCTC
The DNA here is from genome assembly GCA_031431095.1 of Acidobacteriota bacterium. Lineage (GTDB taxonomy): Bacteria > Acidobacteriota > Vicinamibacteria > Vicinamibacterales > 2-12-FULL-66-21 > JAICSD01. The sequence continues at coordinate 948 of JANPCT010000879.1, forward strand.
GACGGCCTCGCCAACCTGGCGGACCGGCTGGTGCTCGACATCGAGCATCCCGACGCGGTGTGGGCCCGGGCCGACACGTTGTTCGACCGCACCGCGCTGACCGACCTGCGGTGGACCCGCCTCACGCGATGGCGTTCCGCCGTCGCGCACCTCTTCGATCTGCCGCAAGTGCGCGCCGCCGCCGCGGGTCTGCGCTCGTTGTCGATCGACACCACCGATGTGTTCGCGGCCCGGCTGTTCGCCGGCTGGCTGACCGCGCGGCTGCGCTGGTCGTCATCCGTGGCCATCGACATCCGCGTCGTCAAGGGTGACATCGCGACCCCGCTCGCTCGCGTGACCGCAGCGGGCGACGGTCTGGGTCTGTCCCTTGGCGTGCGGTCCGGGACGTCCTGTCTCGAGGCGAGCGTCGACGGCGCCGAGGCCACCGCGCGCATCGTCCCGCTCGGGGACGGCACGCTCGCGTCCCTGATCGGCGAGGAACTGGGAGTGCGCACACGAGATCTGGCCTTCGAGCAGGCGCTCGTCGCGGCGCGGGAGATTTCGGCATGAGTGGCAGCACGTTCGGAATGATCGGGTTGGGGACGATGGGGCGCAACCTCGCGTTGAATATCGAGGAGCATGGTTTCCCCGTCGCGGTCTGGAACCTGGAGACGGAATGGACCGACGCGTTCCTGCGCGATCATCCCGGGGCCGCATTCACAGGCGCGAAGACGCTTGCAGCGCTGGTCGCGGCTCTCGATCGGCCGCGCCGCCTGGTCATGATGATCCCCGCCGGGGCGCCGGTCGACGAGATGATCGAGAAGCTGGTGCCGCTCCTCGACGCGGGCGACATCCTCATCGACGGCGGTAACTCGTACTTCGAGGACACGCGCCGCCGCGAAGCCGCGCTGCGCGAGCGCCGGCTCAACTTCGTGGGTTGTGGCGTGTCGGGAGGCGAGGAAGGCGCGCGTTACGGCCCCTCGATCATGCCCGGCGGCTCTGATGAAGCGTGGGCGCGAATCAAGGACGTGCTCGAAGCGATCTCGGCGAAGACCGAAGCGGGACCTTGCGTGACGCACGTCGGCGCCGACGGCGCCGGGCACTTCGTCAAGATGGTGCATAACGGCATCGAATACGGCGACATGCAGATCATCGCCGAGGCCTACGACGTGCTGCACCGCGGTCTCGGCCTGACGACGCCCGAGGCCGGCGCGGTCTTCGAGACGTGGAACCGCGGGCCGCTGGAGTCGTTCCTGATCGAGCTGACCGGTCAGGTCTGCCGCGTCATCGATAGCGAGACGCACCAGCCGCTCGTGGACGTCGTCCAGGACAAGGCCGGACAGAAGGGCACCGGCAAGTGGACAGCGCAGGTGGCGCTCGATCTCGCCGTCGCCATTCCCACCATCGGCGCGGCGATTGACGCGCGCGTGTTGTCGAGTTTGAAGGACCAGCGCGTCGCGGCCAGCGCGCTCGTCGGAGCGATGGACACCCGCGCGGCGTTCGCGACGACGGACCGCGAGGCATGGATCAACGCCTTGCAGGACGCCCTCTATGCGGCCCGCGTGTGCAGCTACGCGCAGGGGATGGCCCTCATCGCCGGCGGCGCCACGAAATACGGCTGGACCATCGATCTCGCGGAGATGGCGCGCATCTGGAAAGGTGGCTGCATCATTCGCGCGCGGCTGCTCGATCCCGTGCGCCATGCCTTCACCACCAATCCCGCGCTCGCGAACCTGCTCGTCGATCCCGCCATCGCGCGAGACATGAGCGCCGCCGCGCCGGGCTGGCGCCGCGTTGTCGGCGCCGCAGCCGCGGCCGGAATTCCGGTGCCGTCGATCGGTGCAAGCCTCGCCTATTTCGACAGCTACCGCGCCGCGCGACTGCCGCAGAATCTCACCCAGGCGCAACGCGACGCCTTCGGGGCGCACAAATTCGAACGGGTCGAGCGCTCCGGCTTCGTGCACGCCGACTGGAGTTCCGACAAATGAGCCGGGTCCGAGCCGTGCGCCGGATGCCTGAGCCGTCCGCCGTGAGCCACGGGGCCTGAGCCAGTCGATCATGAGTTTGAATCTCGCCGCGGTCCTCGAGCACTCGGCGCGTCTGGTGCCGGACCGCATTGCCCTCACCTGTGGCGCGACGCAGGTGACCTACGCCGAACTGGATTTGCAATCCAGCCAGGTCGCCGCGGGGCTGCACGCATTGGGCATTCGCGCCGGCGACCATGTCGCACTGTCGTGTCCGAACCTTCCGTGGTTCCCGATTGCCTACTTCGGGATCCTGAAGGCAGGCGCGGCGGTGGTGCCGCTCAACGTCCTGCTGAAGCCGCGCGAGATCGCGTATCACCTGCACGACAGTCACGCGAAAGCGATCCTGGCGTTCGAGGGCAGCGCTGAACTGCCGATCGGCGCGATGTGCCGCCAGGCGGCGGCCGAAGCGGGCACGCCGCACGTGGTGGTGTTTCCGGCGGATGCGGCGTCGGTGATGCGCGATGCGGCAGCGTTCCAGGCGCCGCGGCGCCATCCCGACGACACCGCGGTGATCCTCTATACCTCCGGGACGACGGGACATCCCAAAGGCGCTGAGCTGACACACGGCAACATGGTGAGCAACGCCGTGACGTGTCACGACATGTTCAAGCCCGCGTTCGACAGCGGCGCCGGCCAGGACGTGACTCTGATCACGCTGCCGCTCTTCCACTCCACCGCCCAGACCGCCCAGATGAACGCCGCGCTCTACGGCGGATTCCGGCTCGTGCTGTTGCCGCGTTTCGATCCCGCCGCGGTAGTGGCGGCGTTTGCGCGAGAGCAGGTCGGCCTGTGGATCGGGGTGCCGACGATGTATTGGGCGCTGCTGGAGCACGCGCGCGCGTCGGGCGCCGACGTCGGGGCGGCCGCGTCGTCGCTGCGGGTGTGTGCATCCGGCGGAGCGCCTATGCCGCTCGAGCTCCTGCGCGAATTCGAGCGCACCTTCGCGGTGCGCATCCTCGAGGGTTACGGTCTGTCGGAAACCGCACCTGTGGTCGCCTTCAACCAGCTGCAGCGGCCGTCCCGCCCGGGGACCGTGGGGCTGCCGGTGTTCGGCGTGGAGGTGCGATGTGTCGACGACCACGACAATCCGCTGCCCGCCGGCGAGCGCGGCGAGGTGGTCGTGCGAGGCCCGAACGTGATGAAGGGCTACTACGGACGTCCCGAGGCAACCGCGGAGGCCATGCTGGACGGCTGGTTTCGAACGGGGGACATCGGTCAGTTCGACGCCGACGGCTACCTGGCGATCGTCGATCGTAAGAAAGATCTGATTCTGCGCGGTGGCTTCAACGTGTATCCGCGGGAGATCGAAGAAGTCCTCCTGACGCACCCGGGGGTCGCGCAGGTAGCCGTGATCGGTATCCCTGATCCGAGGCTGGGCGAGGAAGTGAAAGCCGTGGTCGTCCGGCGAGCCGCTGCGACGTTGAGCGAGGCCGAGCTCATCGAGTGGGCGCGCGAACAGATGGCGGCATTCAAATACCCGCGGGTCATCGAATTTCGCGATCAGCTGCCGACGAGTGCCACTGGAAAAGTACTGAAACGCGAGCTACGGAGACAGCGAGCTCAACCATAGCGATTTCTCGCCGACTTTCACGGGCACGAAGGCCCCACGGTGTTGCCTGTGTCTTGGCCATCAGGGTATAGTCCGTCACTCATGGCTCTGGAGCTCCCGGGATCCCACCGCGCCACCGGTCTGGTGGACGTTCTCGATCGGGTCCTCGACAAGGGGCTCGTCATCGCCGGCGATATCAAGGTATCGCTCGCTGAGGTCGAGCTTCTCACCATCCGCATCCGGCTGCTCGTCTGTTCCCTCGACAAGGCGCAGGAAATCGGACTCGACTGGTGGCGGTACGATCGCGATTTGTCGCCGGGCGCGGCGCGGGCGGCCCTGAGCGAGCAGGAGGACCTGCGGGCGGAGGTCCGGCAGTTGACGGAGCGCGTGGAGGCGCTGACGGCCGCGCAGGCCTCGAAACGGCGGCGCGCTCCCCGGCGGCGGCGGTGACACACCGGCAATCGGAGGCACATCAAGATGGCAGTTGAACGCGCCGCAGGCGGCACAAGTTTAATCGACGTCCTCGACCGTGTCCTCGACAAGGGCATTGTCATCGACGCCTGGGTCCGTGTCTCGCTCGTCGGCATCGACCTCATCACCGTCGAAGCGCGCGTCGTCGTCGCCTCGATCGATACGTACTTGAAGTACTCCGAGGCGGTCGGCCAGGTGGCGCCGATCTCGCGTCCGGCGCCGGAGCTGCCGTCGCACCAGGATCTCGTCGGCGAGAATGCGGCGCTGCGCGCGGAGCTTGCGGTCGCGACGAGGAAGAATGCGCGGGCGGATCTCGCTGCGGCGGCCAGGAAGAAGGCGGGGCGCGTTCCGCGCCGCCGTTCCGCGTCCCAGGGCTAATCCCAGGTGGCACGCGTCGCCGCGCCGCTGGCGCCGGTCCAGACTGTCGACTCCGACGCCAAGCTCGCATTTGTCGAGTTTCTGCTGACGAGCATCGACGTCCAGGAATCCGCGCGCCGCGCCGTGGACTGGCTCGTGGCCCACTCTACGATCCGGGAGGTGGCGGTGCTCGTGCCCGAAGCGGCCTCGAGCGAGATGATGCTGGTCGCGGAGCACGGGATCTCGAGCGGCGCCATCATGGACTTCGCGCTCAACCGCGACGACAGCAGCCACCCGCTGGTGCAGGCGTTGAGCAGCCCGGTCCCGCTCCTCATCGAGTCACTTCAGAGCCATCACCGCGGCCCGCTCGAAGCCAGGACCTTTCACGCCATTCCGCTGCGATCCGACGCCAGCGGGCCAGGCCACGGGTTGCTCCTCGTCAGCGGTCCCGATCCGCAACTGGATTCCGAAACGCAGTGGCTGGGTCGAACCCTCGGCAAGCAGGTGTCGCGCCTGCTCGGCCGCCAGCTGGTCGCCGAGACGCGGTTCGGGCAGGAGCGGATGCTGCTTTACAGCATCATCAATGCAGTCACTGATCCGATCCTGCTGACCGACACCGAAGGCAAGCTGATGATCGCGAACAGCCACGCCGAGAAGCTGTTCGCCGCCCCTGACGAAGCGAGCGAGGGCTGGCGCCGCGCCGCGGCGCTCAACAACATGCTCTTCTCCGCCGCGCTGTCGACGAGCGCGGTCGGGATGAGCGAGATGGCGCGCCGCGAGCTGCTGCTGGTCGATCCGCTCGAAGGATCGGACCTGCTGTTCGAGCTGCTCAGTTCGCGCGCCAAAGACGAACGGCAGGGCACCTACGTCGTGTCCATTCTCCGCAACGTCACCGACCTCGCCCGCGCGAAAGAGGAAATCGAGGAGAGCTACCGCACGCTGCGCGTCGCCCAGGCGGAAGTCCGCGACGAACGCCACCGCCTCGACCTGATCATCGACTCCGTCGCCGACCCGATCCTGGTGACCGATCAGGAAGGGGACATCGTGCTGATGAATACGCCGGCGGAACGGCTGTTCAATGCGCCGGGCACGGAAGACGAAGCGGCGCTGCGGCGCGTCCGCGCCAACGGCGCCAACCTGACGTCGTTCGTCTCGAACGTGCTGACCCGGTCCGGCGAGCAGCGCTACCGCGGCGAAATCCAGCTCGGCGATCCGCTCACCGGCCGTCCCCTTCCGGTCGAGGCCGTCTCGGGGACGATCCTGTCGGAACAGGGCGAGCTGATGTGGGTCGTGACGATTCTCCACGACCTCATGGAAGCGATCGAGAAGGCACG
>JANPCT010000880.1:0-1577 GCA_031431095.1 Acidobacteriota bacterium
CCCGTCACCGCGGAACAACGCACCGAGCTCGCCCGGTGGTGGGAGCAGCAGCCGCTGCTCAGCATGCCATTCGACAACAACGGCTCGAAGGTTCTGATTGTCGAGTTCACCGACCTGCAGTGTCCTCATTGCCGTCAGAAGTACATCGAGCTCAAGCCCACGCTCGACAAGTACGCCGGGCGCGGCAAGGAGGTGACGCTGCTGCTGAAGCACTGGCCGATTGGGACGGCGTGCAACGGCAGCGTGACCGTGAACATGCATCCGGCCGCCTGCGATGCGGCCGCGGCCGTCGTGATGGCGCGCCGCAACGGCACCGCCGACTCGCTCATCGACTGGTTCTTCACGCACCAGGAAGAGATGACGCCGGCGACCGTCCGGCAGGCCGCCCTCGAGGTCGGCAAGGTGACGGATTTCGATGCGCAATTGAGCAGGGCCATCCAGGAAGTGAAGACGGACGCGGCCCTGGGCTCCGCGCTGGGCGTCAACTCGACGCCTAGCTTCTTCGTCAACGGAAGGCGGCTGCCCGGCGGCGGTCTGGCGGTGCAGTATTTCGACGCGATTCTCGATCTCGAACTGAAGTCCTCGAAATAGCGAGGTCCCCGCAGGTTCAGATGTCCGACGCCATCACCGCTGGACGCTGGCAGTTCGCGTTCACGATCATGCTCCGGTGTGGAGTGGCAAGGCATCCAACCCATCGAAGCAGCCACACAGCGCGTTCGTCAGCTCGGATGTTTGATCTCGTAATGGAGCCGTCCGACTGAAATCGGCGTGAAGTACTCGCTGCACGCGAACAACTTCACCTCATAGCGCTGCCCGCCCTTGATCTGAAGCCGGAATGGCCACGGACCGATGTCGTACTGCCCGTGTTCACTTGCGATCACGCGGTTCGATTGGTCGCGCACTTCCGCGCATACCATTCCAAAGCCGGAGGCGCTCAGATTACAGCCTGGGTTGGCGCACCCGACGATCCCCGTCTGCAGCTCCCCATCGTGATGCACGGCAATCGAAAACGTGCGTTGCGAAACGTCCGGCTGGGCGCCGAGGAAGGTCTCTCTGATCTCCCGGAGGACCGGGCGCAAATGGAGAGATGCCGAGGAGCTCGTATCGGGTTCCTGGGAGACCGCCGCGGGCTCGTAGCCGTTTGCCGTCACTGCGAACCGCACCGGCCCTGAGCGGACCGTGACGGAAAGCCCTCCGGCGGCGTCGGCAATCACCGTCTGCTCCTCACCGGTGGCATCAGTGACGACTACCCGCGCGCCAGGTATGACGACGCTTTCGGTCGGTGCGCTTTCGGAGACCACAGCCCTGATCACCCGCGTCCGCGCGCGGATCGCCATGGTCGTCGTTGCCGTGATCCCGCTGTAGGCCGCCCTGATCTTGGCTTCCCCGGGCGCGAGGGCCGTAACCACGCCACCCTGAGTGACGGTCGCGATTGCCGGGTCGTCCGAGGTCCACGTCACGCCGCTCGTGGGCACCTGCGTCGTCCATCCGACAGCCGCACTGAAAGCGTCAGCGTTACCGTTTGTCCCTGTTCCAGCGCCTGCCCGCCGCCGATGCTCAGCGTCCCGGACCGGGGG
>JANPCT010000881.1:0-1604 GCA_031431095.1 Acidobacteriota bacterium
CGACCTGCCACGAGGAGGCGCCCAGCGTCTGTGCCGTCTCCACATAGCGCTCCGGCACACCCGTGATCGCGGAGAGCGCGTCGGCGTAGACGAACGGCACGCAGGCGATGAAGATGAACATCAGCTTCTGCGTCTCGTCGATGCCGAACCAGAGAATGGTCAGGGGAATCAGCGCCGCGACCGGGAGGTTCCTTGCGAACAGCGCGAGAGGGGCTCCCGCGGCCTCGATCACGCGCCACGAGCCCGCGGCCATGCCGAGCGGCACGCCGATCAGCGCCGCCAGGCCGAAGCCGACCAGGACCCGCTTCAGCGTCGCGGCCACGCTCTGGAGCAGCGCACGCTCGTTCAGGAGACTCGGGAAGCTGCGGACCACCTCCCCAGGGCTGGGAAGGATGATCGGCGATACCCACCGGTCTTCCGAGCCGAGCCCGCTCGTGACCAGCCACCAGCCGGCGACGATGACGCCCATCGCCGCCAGGCCGATGACATGGCGGGTGAGCCGTGGCGGCGGGATCCGCAACGCCAGCACGGACGATGCGGAGGCACGCGACATTATTTTGCGGCCGGCGCCGATTCCGCGGGGTACACCTTGATCTCGACCCGCCGGTTCTTCGCCGCATTGTCGGGGTCGGAGGTATCGGCCGGCCGATCCCAGCCGATGCCCGCGGTGGCGAACTGATTGGGCTGCAGCGACGGGAACTTGCGCAGCAGCGCTTCCTTGACCGCGTTGGCCCGGTTCAGCGACAGTTCCTGCACCAGGCTCTTCGGCACGCTCGCCTTCATCGACGCGTCGGTGTGCCCCTCGATCACGATCCGCGCCGCGCCGAACTGTCCGGCGACCTTGCCGACTTCTTCGACGATGAAGGCCACGTTCGGATCGTACGCCTCTTCGCGATCCTTGCCGTCCACGTTGCGCGTCACCTTCTTGTTGAGATCCCACGAGTTCGGGAAGAAGTGGACGACCACGGTCTTCGTCAGGATCTCGTTGCTCTCACCCTGGATAGTGCCGGCGCTTGCCGGCGCGAACTGGATGTCGTACTCGTTTTTCTGCGAGGAGTATTTCGACTCGGCGCCGAGTTTCTGGATGACCGAGAAGTCCATCACCTGATCGAACGGGGTCTGTTCGGTCACGGCGTTGATCTTCTTGTAGAGGAAGTAGGCGGTGGTCCAGGTCCGCTCGAAGTTCGTCGGATTGTTCTGGTTCAGGAAGAAATCGCGATTCTCGGCATAGTTCGCGGAATGCGCGTCGCCCAGCATCCCGAGCGCGTCGCTCTCGGGAATCGAGTAGCCGGAAGCCATCAGTTTGGCGACCTTCTGCTTGGCGTCCTGCGCCTTCAGATCCACCATGGCGTCGAAGATGCCGCGGGTCAGCCCTTCGATGACGTCGGGGTTCTCCTTGGCGAAGTCCGCGCGCGCGAACCAGACGTCGGCGATCAGCTTGTTGGCGGTCGACGTGGTCACCATCAGGCGGTTGCCTTTGACCTTCTCCAGGTTGTAGAGGTCGGGCGCCCACGTCACGCACCCGGCGATCGACCGGTCGGCGTTGAACGCCGCCGCCGCCTGGAACGCGTCCTGGGTGAACTTGAACTCGACCTCGGCCGGCT
>JANPCT010000882.1:0-3655 GCA_031431095.1 Acidobacteriota bacterium
CAGATCGGCAGTTCCGGACAGACCGTGGCGCCGAAGCTCTACATTGCGCTTGGGATCTCGGGTGCCATCCAGCACCTCGTCGGCATGAAGGGCGCCCGCACCATCGTCGCGATCAACAAGGACCCCGAAGCCCCCATCTTCGAGATCGCCGACTACGGGATCGTCGGCGACCTGTTCGAGGTGATTCCCGCCATGATTGCGGAACTGCAGAAATGACGGCCGGCGGCACCTGGGCGATCGTGGTGATGGGTCGCAGGCCGTGGCGGGAGGGCTGTTCTGGAACGTGAGACGCTCGAAGTCGATGTCCTGATTGTCGGGGGAGGCCCCGCCGGGATGTCGGCCGCGCTCAGGCTGGCGCAACTGCAGAAGGAAAAAGGGGGTGAGCCGCTGGCCATCGCCGTTCTCGAGAAGGCGCGCGAAGCCGGTGCGCACATGCTGTCCGGCGCCCTGCTGGACCCCTCGACGCTGAAGGACCTGATTCCCGGCTTCAAGGAAATGGGAGCTCCGCTCGCCTGCGCGGCGTCGCAGGACGACATCTACTATCTGACCCGCACCGGCAAGCTGCGGCTGCCCATCACCCCGCCGTTCTTCCAGAACCACGGCAACTACATCATCTCGTTGAACAAGTTCGTCAAGTGGATGGGGGGGCTCGTCGAAGCCGAAGGGATCGACGTGTTCACTGGTTTCCCGGCCACTGAAGTGCTGTTCGAAGGAGACGCAGTGGTCGGGGTCCGCACCGGCGATCGCGGCGTCGACAAGCACGGACAGAAGAAGTCCACGTTCGAGCCGGGCGTCGACATCCGCGCCAAGGTGACCATCCTCACCGACGGGGTGCGCGGCAATCTCACGAAGTCGCTGGTCCGTCAACTCGGGCTCGACGAGGGCCGCAGCCCGCAGGTCTACGCCATCGGCATCAAGGAACTGTGGGAAGTGCCGCCGGGACGGACCACCCCCGGACGCGTCGTCCACACCATGGGCTACCCGCTGAAGAACGAGGAGTTCGGCGGCGCGTTCATGTATACGCTGCCCGACAACATGGTCTCGCTTGGACTGGTGACTGGGCTCGATTACCGCGACCCGATGTTCGATCCGCACGTCGCCTTCCAACACGTGAAACGGCATCCGCTGTTCGCGTCGGTGCTCGAGGGCGGACAGTTGATCCGTTACGGCGCCAAGGCCCTGCCCGAGGGCGGCTGGTACACCATTCCGAAGACGTACGCGTCAGGGGTGATGATCGCCGGGGACGCCGCGGGGTTCCTGAATTCGGTGCGCCTCAAGGGAATCCATCTCGCGATGCGCACGGGGATGTTCGCGGCGGAAACGGCGTTCGATGCGATTCGTCAAGGGGACACGTCCGCGGCGGCGCTCAAGGCGTACGACGATCGCATCCAGGGGAGTGTCGTCCGCAAGGAGCTCTATCCGGTCCGCAACGTGCACCAGGCCTTCACCTACGGCGCGTTCGCCGGCGCCGCGTTTGCGGGGCTGTCGCTCGTCACGCGCGGATGGTGGTTCAAGGATCCGATGCCGGCGCACGGCGGATGGACCCGCATGGCCAGGCTGGCCGGCTACTACAAGGACGCGCGACCGGACCCGGGCGCGACGATGAACCCGGCGAAAATCGATCGCCAGCTCACGTTCGATCGGCTGACCAACGTCCACTTCTCCGGCACGCGGCATCCCGAGGATCAGCCGTCGCACCTCGTCGTCCACGACGCCTCCGTCTGCGCGACGCGGTGCCGGGAAGAGTTCGGCAACCCGTGCATCCGCTTCTGTCCGGCCAACGTCTACGAGATGGTCGATGCGGGCGACGGCACCAAGAAGCTGCAGATCAACGCCTCGAACTGCGTCCACTGCAAGACCTGCGACATCATGGACCCGTACCAGATCATCGACTGGGTTCCGCCCGAAGGCGGCGGCGGACCGAACTACGAAGGCATGTAGGATGGCTCGAGGCTTATGGTTGAGCCAACGATCGCCCTGACGCCGCAGCAGCGCCGCAAAGCGGCGGCGATCGCGGCCGTCGGGGCCCCGATCGTCGCCGCGCTTGGCGCCACCTACCGCTGGCGCGTCGAGGGCCTCTCGCATCTCGACGCCATCCTCGCGGCCGGCAAGCAACCCATCTTCGCCTTCTGGCACGGGCGGATTCTCGCCGCCACCCTGTTCTGGAAGCAGCGCGGCATCGTCGTGATTACCAGCCGGAACTTCGACGGCGAGTGGATCGCGGGAATCATTGAACGGTTCGGCTATGGCACCGCGCGCGGATCCACGTCGCGCGGCGGCGCGCGGGCGCTGGTCCAGCTCCGTCGCGACCTGGCGAACGGCCGTCCCGCCGCCTTCACCATCGACGGCCCTAGAGGTCCCGCGCGCGTCGCACAGCCAGGCGCTGTGTTCCTCGCCGGCGCGACCGGCCATCCGCTGTTGCCCTTTCACGTCGAAGCGAGCCGCTTCTGGACGGCAGGACGCTGGGATCACACGCAGGTGCCCAAACCGTTCAGCACGGTGGCGGTGGCCATCGGCGAGCCCATTTACGTGCCCGATACGGCCGACGCAACGATCGAAGCGACCCGGCTGCACCTTGAGCGCGTACTCGGCGTCCTCGAACACCGCGCCAGACACCCGGCTTGAACATGCTGCTGATTTCATCGCCACGCTTTCAGGAACACACCACCCCGCCCGGCCACCCGGAACGGCCGGAGCGCGCCGAGGTATTCGACCGCGTCGCGGCCGCCTGGCGCGACGAGGGTGGGGCGGTCGTGGAGCCTCGCGCGGCGACGCGGGCCGAACTGCTGCGGGTTCACGACGAGGCGCACGTCGCCGCGATGGAGGCGGCCAACGGCCGCGCCGTGATGCTCGACCCCGATACCTTCACGTCACCCGAAACCTGGGAAGTGGCGCTGTTGGCGGCGGGGGCCGCGGTGCAGGCTGCGGAGCACGCCATCGACACGCGTGGAACGGCCGTCGCCCTGGTCCGTCCGCCGGGGCATCATGCCGAGCGCGACAAGGCGATGGGATTCTGCCTGTTCAACAACGTGGCGGTTGCGGCGGCGGCTGCCGTGGCGCGCGGGCTCAGCCGCGTCGCCATTGTCGACATCGACGTCCATCACGGCAACGGCACGCAGTGGATGTTCTACGCCGATCCGCGCGTGCTGTATGTGTCTACGCACCAGTTCCCTTTCTATCCCGGGACCGGGGCCGCGGACGAAACCGGGACCGGTGCGGGGATGGGCTTCACCTTGAACATCCCGCTGCCGGCCGGTGCGAAGGATGCCGACTACGCCGCGGCCTATGTCCGGGTCGCGGCCGCGCTCGTGGCGTTCGCCCCCGAGTTGCTGCTCATCTCCGCCGGCTTCGACGCGCATGAGGACGATCCCCTGGCGTCGATGCGCGTGTCCGCGGAGGGTTACGCCGCGGTGGTCACAAGCCTCAGCGAGGCGGCCGCGCGTGTACGATGCCCGGAGGTGGCGGACATGGACGAAGGGAGCTTCGGCGGGGCGGAGGAGTTGAAGGGGCCGTCCCTGATGCGCCGGCTGGCGCAGCATCTCCTGGGCGAAACCCCAACCGGCCAAAGACTCAGCGTCACCGTGATCGATGGCGATTTTTGATGCGCCCACTTCAAACGTTAGCCACATCGGCAACGCTGCCAGTTTTTGCTGCA
>JANPCT010000883.1:0-2624 GCA_031431095.1 Acidobacteriota bacterium
GCCGGGTTCGCCGGGCGCATCATGGCTTTGTCGCGGCGCGGCCTCAGCCCACGCGCCCACGCCGGGTGCTCGAGCGTGCCGTACTTGCCGGCGTACGCGTCGAGCCGCAGCAGGCCGCCGAACAGCGTAATGAGGAGGGCCGCTGCCAGGAACCAGGAACGGCGCATCAGGATGCCAACCGGAGCTCAGGATATCCGGGCCGCGTTGCCGCGGCCACAACTAAAACCCGCAGCCGACGCCGTCCACGCCGAGGAACTGATCGAGGTGGAGTTCATCCGGGCAGGCGGGCGCGTTACGCTACGAGAACCGCCGCGTCAAAGCGAAAGAGTTCAACGACGACACGAAGGACGCGGGCGAGATGGGCGCCGCGCGATTTCCCGGATGCAGGAGCGCCCGACAGCCGTCGTCTCAACGGCTGACCTGGAGCTCGCCGAGCTGGACGCCGTGGTTACCCTCCCGGGTCGAACTTGCGTGCACGTCGACACGCCGCACCCGGCGGGATCCCTGCGGGGGCATCGGGAGCGTCACTTCCTGCCAACCTGGCGCGGCCAACAGCACGCGCGCCGCGCGCCTTCCATCGACTGAGAACGTGACGACCATCGGTTCGGAGCCGCCGGCGTCGAAGGTCGTCGCCACGGGGACCTTGATCGTGCGGGCATCGGACGGCACGAAGAAGGACGCGTGTCCGCCGCTCCAGCGAAAGCGTATCCCGTCGGCGCTGCGCTGCCATCCCCGCAATCCCGTCGTCTGGTCCGCCAGCCACGCGGGATCGCGCAGGTAGCACAGCGTGCCGCTGACGAGGAGGACTGCGATCAGGACTCGGGCGCGCATTCACCACGCCCTGAGAAACAAGGCCCGGTACTGCGCCCATGTGACGTCGCTCATCGGCAGCACGCCATGCCAGTACTGAAGCATCTGGAAGATTGAAAGCGCGCACAGCGCAAAGGCGAATACTGCTGCCGGCGCGCGCACGGCAGGGACCATCGCAATCCGCGCGACCGCCGCTGCGAGTCCAAGTGCGAGCAGCGGGTAGACGTCCACGAATCCGCGGTGACCGAAGCTCGCGCCGAACTGCCAGTCCCACCAGCTCGCGATGAGATAGGTGTTCGCAAGGAACACGATGACCGCCGGTGCACGCCACCGTCGCAGGGCAGCCGGCAGCCAGAGAAATCCGGCGACGGCCGCAAGGAGCAGGGGCGCGTAGAAGAACATCCCCTTCCGCGGGCTGAAGAGCACGCCGCCCAGATGGGGCGCCGCAAACGTGAAGCCCAGGGATCCGTAGGATCTGACCAGCCACTGCCCCGTGGCGTGGTGATAGATCCAGAGCTGCGGGAAGACGACCGCCGCGGCGACCGCGATGCCGGCAACCGGCAGATATCGCGCACGCAGCATCACCGTGCCGGCGAAGACGAGCGGGATGATCGCGTTCGTGTGCCTGACGAGTACCATCAGCCCGCAGATTGCGCCGAGCACCGCTTCGTCGCGGAGCCCGCCGTGCCCGGGCGCCCACGCGTCGACTCTCTCGAGGAAGGCCGCACATAAGGCGAACGAGAAGGCGTGGCTCCACACGCTGTCGAACGTCGCGTAGTGGTAGAGGCTGGTGCCCGTCAGCAGCAGGACCAGCGTCGTGGTGACGATCCCGCGCGAGTGGTGGCGCGACAGCAGGCGGTGCAGGAACCACAGCCCGGCCAGCACGTAGGAGAGGCCCGCGAGCCCGGCGGCATGTTGATAATACGGAGTGAAGCCGTCCGGAGAGAGGTTCGTCCAGCGCGTCAGCAGGTGCGCGGCGGCGAAGAACGGGGCGATCAGGACCGCTTCGCCGATCGGATGGGCGTCCACCCACTGACGTGTAAATGGCCAGCGGATGATCGCGGTCCAGTCAGGGAATTCGCCGCCGCAGCAGTCGTCGGCGACCGCCTGCAACGAGGGATCGTGGTACAGCCCCCAGGCGGGCAGGTAGACGTAATACGAGAAGGCATCGGAACGAATCGGCGTGCCGGCGCGTCCGGAGGCATAAGCGTAAACGTAGCCTGTGAGGCAGGCGAGCGCGGCGAGCGCGATGAATGTGCCGCGTGTCACCGAAGGCCGGAGGGCAGACGCGGCGACGACAGCAGTTGCTCGAATTCCTGCCATCGTCGCACTGCGTTGGCCGGAGTGCCGCCACGCTTTTCAATGAAGGTCCGGACCAGGTCCTTGCCGTGGTTGTAGTTGATCACGTAGCTGCGGTACTGGTCGAAGAACCTGACGCGCTGCGCCGCGCGGTCGAGCGGCATCAGCGCATATCGTTCGAGCCAGGCGGTCGTTGCCGCAGCGTCGGCCTTCCCATCAAGGTAGCGCCGCGCCGCTTCGTTGCCGGCGTACGACAACTGATCCACGAGGGCCATGACTTCGTAGTATTCGCCGGCGCGCGCGCCGTCCAGGCCGGCCAGCGGAAACAGCGTCGACTGCTCGTACGCCACGCGTTCGCGTCCGGGGAACGCCACCTCGATGCCGAAGTTGGCGGTGCCTTCCGCGATCAGCGATTGCGGCGAGAACAACGGATAGACGCTGAACTCGACCCAGCCCTTGCCGACCGGCGGGCCGCGCATCAGGTGCTGCTCGAGCAGCGCGTTGTAGACGTGGTG
>JANPCT010000884.1:0-1578 GCA_031431095.1 Acidobacteriota bacterium
TTCGTCATCGCCGTGTTCGTGTGTGCCGCCGGCGCTCTCGCGGCGCAGGGCAGCGGGCCGGATATCGCCACCAGGATGTCGGGAACCTGGAAGCTGAATCTGGAGCTGAGCCCGTCGGTGACGGCGGGACGAGGACGCGGCCGCGGGCGGTCGGGCCGCGGCGGATCATTCGCGCTCGGGCTGGCGCCGGTCCAGCGGGGCGGCCGCGGGGGCGACAGCGGATCCGAGTCCAGCGCGGAAGCCAGCGCCCCGATACCGGCGGAAGAGGTCGCGGCGCAGCGGCTGCTGCACGCGTTCGAAGAAGTCCCGACGGACGTGACGCTGACCGCGACGGCTGATGCCGTCACCGTCAAGGAGAACAGCGGTCAGGGGACCTTCGAAGTCAACGGCAAGACCATCGACATCCAGGCAGACGGCGCCAGGGTGCGGTCGAAATCCAAGTGGGACAAGGACGCCTTGAGGCAGGAGTTCTGGTCCGCGCGCCGCAAGGTCGTTCGCACCTGGAGCCTGGATCCCACCGGTCACCTCATTCTCAATACGAAGATCGAAAGCATGATGAACAACGGCGAGACGAAAGCCGTGTTCGATCGGCAATCGTAGTCCGCTTCGCTGTAGACATCGAGCTGGCAGTGTGGCGCGGCGCCGTTGTCGATGGGCCCCGGCACCGAATACAATCACTACAGGTGAAAGACGACCGCCGCAATCAGTGTTGGTAGGAGCGCGCCCGCGGCCAGACCGGCCGGAGAAATGGCGCCGTCGAAGAAGCGACCGAGCAAGGCCTGACCCGCCGGGTTCGGTGCGTTGGCAATCACCGTCAGGCCGCCGCCGACCACTGCCCCCTGGACGACAGCGGTCTTCAGCTGATCCGAAAGGTTCGGTACGAGCGTCGCCAGGTAGGTAATCAGCGCGTTGTCGTTGACCGCTGTCAGCAGCATCGCCCCGAGGAACAGCGGCGTTCTCGCCAGGCTGCCGAGAACCGGGGCGATCCACCACCCTTGCAGTCCGCCGTGGATCACCAGGCCGGCCAGAAAGAAGCCCACCAGCAGCGGCGTTCTCAGTTCCAGGCGGCTTTGATACATGGTGGTCGCGCGCGCGAAGCCGAGAAAGAAGAGGAAGCCGCCGAGGAACAGCGCCGGGTAGTGCGCGTTGACTACCGTCCACGCCATGAAGAGCAGATGCACCGAGGTCAGCCACGCCGGCACCGGCAGCAGCGCGGGTCCGATGCACTCTTCGTCCGGCTGCTCTGCGTCGGCGATCGCGGCGCGCTCCGCCAGGGCCGTCAGCTCGCGCCTGAACAACAGGAAGTAGGCGCCAGTCGACAGGACGATCCCGACGATCGCCCGCCACCCGAAGTGCGTCAACATGAACTGGATGTCCCACCCCCACGGCCGCGCCACCATCAGCACCGGCGGCGCAGCGAATGGCGTCAAGGTGCCACCGATCGAGATGTTGACGAACAACAGGCCGAGCGTGGCATATTTCAACCGCGCGCCCGGCCGCAGATCGTAGAACTGGCGCCCGAGCAGCAGCGCACAAATCGTCATCGCCGCGGCTTCCGTGATCACAGACCCGAGAATC
>JANPCT010000885.1:0-3268 GCA_031431095.1 Acidobacteriota bacterium
CCGCGCCATCGGGCACGCGATCCACGATGTGCAGAATCCGGCCGTCCTCCGCATCGACGACGTCCACCACCGTGACGCCCGACAGCGTCCCGACGTCGAACGGCTGCCCGCCCGATGTCGGATAGAAAGCGGTCCGATCGAGGACCACGGCGGGCCTTCCTTCGTGCATGGTCGTGTCGACGACGTGTGCGTCGAACTCACGCAGATAGGAGTCATGGTAGTAAAGGCGTTCGGTCATCGTTCCTGTCGTGGCCTGGGCAGCCCGGCCAACGCGGGATCGACCGCGTTGGCCTGTTCGAAACCGCGCGCCCTGAGCACGCAACTGTCGCAGCGGCCGCAGGCGTGCCCCGCTGCATCGGGGTCGTAGCAGCTCGAGGTCAAACCGTAGTCGAGGCGGAGCGCGAGGCCGCGGCGGATGATGTCTGCTTTCGAGAGCTCGAGGAGTGGTGCGTTGATGCGCAGCGGTCTCCCCTCCACTCCCGCCCTGGTGGCAAGCGCGGCGACGCGTTCGAACGCGCGAAGGTACTCGGGCCGGCAGTCGGGATAGCCGGAATAATCGAGCGCGTTGACGCCAATGACAAGCGACTCCGCTCCGATCACTTCCGCCCAGGCCATGGCCAGCGACAGGAATACCGTGTTGCGGGCGGGGACGTAGGTCGAGGGGATGCCGCCGCTGTCGAGCGCGCGGTCTTTCGGAATCTCGCCATCGCCGACGAGTGCGGATCCGCCGATCTCCGAAAGCGGCACCTTCAGCTCCAGATGCCGGGCCACACCGAGCGCTGCCGCCACTCTTCGCGCCGCGTCGATCTCGCGCTCGTGGACCTGTCCGTAGCGAATCGTCAGCGCGAACAGCTCGTCCCCCTCCGCCTTGACGATCGCGCCGGCGGTGTAGGAATCGAGGCCGCCGCTGAGCAGCAGCACCGCCTTCATGCGAACGTCCCGATCGCCATCTTTTTAGTGCCGACCCGCCATCCGGCGGTAACTGCGCGTGTGCGCCGGAGCATCACACCCCTCGAGTGGCGGGATCCCAGATGAACTTGTGCAGCTGCAGCTGCACCCGCACACTCAGCCGATCCTCGAGCACCCACGCGGCCAGCTCCTGCGCGTCGAGCACACCGTGAACAGGAGAGAAATGCACCGCCGCGCAGCGGTTCGTCAGATCGTGCCTGGAAACGACGCCGCGAGCGTAGTCGTAGTCGGCGCGGTCCTTCAGGACGAACTTGACTTCGTCCGCGGCCCTCAACACGTCGAGGTTGGGCCAGTGATTCTTCGCCGCCTCTCCGCTGCCTGGACACTTCACGTCGATGATGCGGATGACGCCGTCCGGCACCTGGTCGACGCTCAGGTGGCCGCCGGTTTCAAGCATCACCGTGCGCCGCCCGGCGAGGAGCCGGTCCATCAACCGATAGACCTCGTTCTGCAGGAGGGGCTCGCCGCCGGTGATTTCAACCACGTCGCAGCCGTACTCGGCGACGCGGGCGACGACCTCGTCCACGCTCATCTTACGTCCCTCGTGGAAGGCGTAGGTGGTGTCGCACCAGGAACAGCGCAGGTCGCACGCGGTGAGCCGGACGAACACGCACGGCCTCCCCGCGTGGGTCGACTCTCCCTGGATGGAGTGGAAGATCTCGTTGATGGTCAGCATCAGAACTCGGTGTGCGCGTGTTCCACCGGGGAACTATCTATCTTACAATTTCCAGATGGCCAAGCCGACCTTCTACACGAAACCCACTTGAACCACCTGCAAGAATGCCAGGAGTTTCCTGGATGCGCAGGGAATGGACGTGGAGCCGATCGACATCAACAGGACGCCGCCCAGCCGCGCCTTTCTCGAGGAGCACGTGGACGAGGCCCGTTACCTGGAGTTCCTCAGCACGCGGAGCCCCGTGTTCAAGCAGCGGCCGCTTCCGGGGTCGAAGGCAGAGGCCATCGACATGATGATGGAGAATCCAAACCTGATCCGGCGTCCGGTACTCGTGCGAGGCGCCAACGTCACGTTCGGGTTCGACAAGCGCGCCTACGAGCAGAAGTAACACGATGAGCGAGATCCGCGTCGGCACGTCGGGATGGAGCTATCCCACCGGCAAAGGGACCTGGAACGGTATCTTCTATCCGGAAGGGGCGCAACGGGGCCGGGCGAAAAAGGGCGGCTTCGACGAGCTGGCGTTCTACGCCGAACACTTCGATACCGTCGAGGTGAATTCGAGTTTCTATCGCGTCCCCACCGTGCAGACCACGAAGAGCTGGGCGTCGCGAACCCCGGAGAGGTTCGCCTTCTCTCTGAAGCTGTACCAGAAATTCACCCACCCGGAGATGTTCCTCGAGGCCACCGGCCAGGACCCGGCGGACCTCGATCGCAAGGACGTCGACGCCTTTCGCGCTGCGCTCGATCCACTTGCGCAGGCCGGCAAGCTGGGTGCCCTGCTGGCGCAGTTCCCCGCAAGTTTCAAGAACGAGCCGACATCACTGGGCTACCTGGAATGGCTGCTTCATGAGTTCAGGGACTTCCCGCTCGCCGTGGAACTGCGGCACCGCAGCTTCAGCGACCATCCGGGGGAGACGCTGCAGTTGCTCGGCGAGCACGGAGCGGCGCTGGTGCAGATCGACGAACCGAAATTCCGTCTGTCGATTCGCCAGGATCGTCTCGCCAACGTCAAGACGTTCTATTACATGAGGCTGCACGGCAGGAACGCCGCGCAATGGTGGAAGCACGAGAAATCCGAGGACCGTTACAACTACCTGTATTCAGCCTCCGAGCTCGAGCCGATCGTCGAAGCGGCCGAGGAGGCCTCGCGAGACGTCAAGAAGACTTACCTGTACGCCAACAATCACTTTTCCGCGAAGTCGGTCGCCAACGCCGCCAACATCAAGCAGAAGCTCGGGCAGCCGCTCGACGGGGAGTATCCCGAGGCGTTCGTCGAACGCTATCCGGACTTGAAGGGGCTGGTCCGAATCCTGCCTCCTACTCCTTCACGTACGCTCGTTTGAGCACGTCGCCGCGCTGGATTCTGGCGACCACGTCCTGGCCGCTGAGGACTTTGCCGAACACCGTGAATTTTCCGTCCAGTTCCGGGGCGGCGCGTCGCGTGATGAAGAACTGGCTGTCGGCCGCGGCCTTGTCGGTCCCCGGGTACGCCATTCCGACGGCGCCGGCCACATGCCGTCGCTTGCGGGTGATCTCGGACGCGCCAATCGGCTTGCCGGCGCTTTGCCGTCCCCACCATTCCTGGCGGCTCACATCCCGCGACACCGGGTCGCCGACCTGGAC
>JANPCT010000886.1:0-1571 GCA_031431095.1 Acidobacteriota bacterium
GCGCGTATTTGCCGAAGGCGCTCAGGCCGGTGAGTCGCCGCTCGAGCTGTCGGCGCGCCTCGATCGCGAGGCAACGGCGATTCACGACGAGGATGTCGCCAATTGCCGCTTGATGGGCGGTCATGGTGCGGCGATGCTCAAGGATGGCGCGCGGGTGCTGACGCATTGCAACGCTGGAGCGCTGGCGACGGCGGGCTATGGGTCGGCGCTGGGGGTGATCCGCGCCGCCGTCGAGCAGGGCAAGAAGATCGCGGTGTTTGCCGACGAGACCCGGCCGTTTCTGCAAGGCGCGCGGCTCACCGCGTGGGAGTTGGTCCGCGACGGCATCAACACCACGGTGATTACCGAGAGCATGGCCGGTCCGCTGATGCGCGACGGCGAGATCGACATCGTCGTCGTCGGCGCCGATCGCATTGCCGCGAACGGCGACACGGCCAACAAGATCGGTACCTATACGGTGGCGGTGCTGGCGCGCGAACACGACATTCCCTTCTTCGTCGCGGCTCCGCTGTCGACGATCGATCTGGCGACGGCGGAGGGAAAACTGATTCCCATCGAGGAGCGCGACCAGCGCGAGGTGACGCACTTCGGCACCTCGCGTCTCACACCGGAGGGAGCCAAGACACGCAACCCCGCCTTCGACGTCACTCCCCACCGCTACATCGCCGGAATCATCACCGAGGTCGGTATCCTGCGGCCGCCCTACACCGAGTCCCTCGCCGCGGCGCTGACGGATGCAGGCCGCGAAGCGCGAGCCCCTAAAGCCTAAACCTGCCCCCGTGACTCCCGAAGCCTTTTGTCTCCTCGCTATCGAGACGTCGTGCGATGAAACGGCGGCGGCGGTGATCGCAGAGACCGGCGATGAGACACGCCCCTGGTTGCTGAGGTCGAGTGTGGTCGCCTCACAGGATGCGATTCACCGCGAGTGGGGCGGTGTGGTGCCGGAGCTTGCGTCGCGACAGCATCTGCGCGACATCTGCGGTGTGGTGGATCGTGCCATGGAGCAGGCGGCGGTGGACTGGACGGATCTCGGTGCGGTGGCGGTCACACAGGGACCCGGTCTCGTCGGCTCACTGCTGGTTGGGGTGTCGTTCGCGAAGTCCCTCGCCTGGTCGCGCGGTATTCCTCTCGTGCCGGTTCATCATCTGGCCGGGCACATCGAATCCCTGACCCTGGCGCACGGAGAGCTGGCGTTGCCCTCGGCGGTGCTGGTCGTCTCCGGCGGGCATACCAGCCTGTATTTCGTGCGCGCGCGCGGCCACTACGAACTGATCGGGCGGACGAGAGATGATGCGGCGGGGGAGGCGTACGACAAGGTGGCCAAGTTGCTCGGTCTCGGCTATCCGGGCGGACCGATCCTCGATCGCCTTGCCGCGCGCGGCAACGATCGCGCGTACTCGTTTCCCATGGCGCGGATGACCCACGCCGATCGCAACCGGCCTCAGGCGACCGCGCCGCCGGGGCTCCTGCCCCCGGACCTGGAGCGCCGCGTTGATTTCAGTTTCAGCGGCCTGAAGACGGCGGTACTGCGCATCGTCAAACAGAAGACGGCCGACGGCGCCCGGTTGAGC
>JANPCT010000887.1:0-3623 GCA_031431095.1 Acidobacteriota bacterium
GGCGCCGTGCCGATGTGCTGTTCGAACCGGAGCCGGAGCGCCCGGAGAATGAGCGGCTGTCGTCCCCCGGCAAAGAATGGGTCGACTCCGCCATCGCTCCCTACCTCGAGCACGTCGCGTCAGGTATTGTGATCGTCGAAGGCTATTCGCAGCCGGGTACGCGCGACGAGCAGTACCTGCGGTCGCGTGCGCGGGCGGGCCTCGTGCGCGACTACATCATCGGCAAATTCCATCTCGATCCTCAGGCGACCGGCGGCGTGCCGCTCGGTAGCGAATCGACCGACAGCCCCGGCACGACGCCGTGGGACGGCGTGGCGCTCGCCGTCATCCTCCCGAAAGCCGCGCTCGATGTGCGCAAGTAACGCGCGCGGATGACGCCCAGTCACGCACGCGAACGAAGCGAGCTCGCGATCGCGAACACATCCCCGTATCTCCTTCATTCAAAAGGCTGTTCTTGACGCCGTCGGGTCTTAGCGGTAATTTTTAAGGGCACACGGGACTGTACGGTCGTGAGTTGTGGGCTGTGGCAGGTTCGACTGACTATCCGTCGCAGGTTCGCGTGTGTATACTCACAGAATCCAAAGTCAGACTCGGGAAAACCGCTGTCTGCGGAGTCCTGGCGCCGTGGCGTCGTGCGCTTCAAGGGTGGAGCTATTAATGAATCGTAATGTGTTCCGGCTGGGACTCGTCGTCCTGTTTGCCGCCGTTTTCGCGTCCATCGGCACCATCGCGTACGCGCAGGGCGGCACCTCACAGAGCCTTTCGGGAGCCGTCGTGGACACGACGGGTGCCGTCATTCCCGGCGCCGACGTAGCCGCCAAGCACGGCGGCACCGGCGTCGTGTCGAACGCGGTCACCAACAGCGAAGGGCTATTCTCGCTTCCCAGTCTGCCGATCGGCACCTATACGGTGACGGTAACGCTTCAGGGGTTCAAGACCGTCGTCATCCAGAACGTGGTGCTGACATCGGGCGCCGGCGCCAGCGTGAAGGCGAACATGGAAGTGGGCGGCGTCTCCGAGCGGGTCACGGTTTCCTCGTCCTCGGAGATCGTCCAGACGCAGTCGTCGACGGTGTCGACGACGATCAATACGAATCAGATTACCAAGCTGCCGCTGACGAGCCGCAGCGCGCTGGACTTCGTCAACTTCCTGCCGGGCGTCTCGACGTCAGGCGGCAACCGGCAGGCGACGATCAACGGCCTGCCCCGCGGCACGATCAACATCACGCTCGACGGCGTGAACGTGCAGGACAACACGCTGCGGACGACGGACGGGTTCTTCGCCATTGTCAGCCCGCGGCTCGATGCGATCGAAGAGGTGACGGTCACCACCGCCTCCCAGGGCGCCGGCGACGCCGGGCAGGGCGCGGTGCAGATCAAGTTCGTGACCCGCGGCGGCACGAACAATTTTACCGGCAGCGGCTATCACTACTACCGCAAGGACAAGTTGAACGCGAACACCTGGTTCAACAATCGCGCCGGCGTAAAGAAGGCCAAGCTGCTGCAGAATCAGGGGGGCTTCCGGGCCGGCGGCCCGATCGTCATTCCCGGGCTGTTCGACGGACGCAACAAGGCGTTCTTCTTCGGGAACTACGAAGAGCTGCGGCAGCCGAGCGACGTGACCAGGGACCGCACGATTCTCAACCCGGCGGCGATGGATGGGAACTTCACCTATACCGTCGGGGGCGTTCCGACGACCGTGAACGTGTTGAGTCTCGCCGGGAGCAATGGCCAGGTCTCGAGCCAGGATCCGATTGTGCAGAAGCTGATGGCCGATATCCGGAGCGCCGTCAGCGGCGGATCGCTGGCCGACACGGACGGCAACCTGCAGCGGTTCACCTACAACGTGCCGGTGCAGTCCAAGCGGCAGTTTCCCACGTTCAGGCTGGACTACAACTTGAGCAACGCCCACCGCGCGTCGTTTGCGTACAACTATCAGAAGTTCACCGACTACCCCGACACGCTGAACAGCCGCGACGCGTCGTTCCCCGGCTTTCCGGTCGCGGCCGGCCAGAGTTCAGTTCGTCTCGGGTGGGCCGGCTCGGTCCGTTCGACGCTGGGCCGCAATTTGGTCAACGAGGCCCGCGTCGGCTACAGCGGCGCCCCGGTCAGCTTTTTCAGCGAGCTGAACCTCGGGATGTACGCCGGCTCGGTGGCGAATCAGGGGGGCTTCCAGCTCGGGTTCCCGTCGGTCGGGTCCGGCCTCACGAGCCCGAGCGCCACCGCGGCCCCGCAGTCGCGGAACGCCAACAGCGTCCTGCTCGAGGACACCGTCAACTGGCTCAAAGGCGCGCACAGCATCAGCATGGGCGGCTCGTTCACGCAGTTCGACATCTGGGCGAAGAACTCCTCGCTCCTGCCGACGGTCAGTTTCGGCGTGCTGAATAGCGACCCGGCTATCGGTCTGTTTTCCGCGGCGAATTTTCCGGGCGCGTCCCCGGCGAACCTGACGGCCGCGGCGAACCTCTACGCCCTCTTGACCGGGCGGGTCACGCAGATCGGCGCCGACGCACGGCTCAACGACGCGGGGAAATACGTGTATCAAGGCGTGGGTTTGCAGCGCGGCCGACTCCGCGAAACCGGCGTCTTCGTCCAGGATCAATGGAGGCTGCGGCAGAACTTCACGCTCAACGCCGGGATCCGGTACGACGTGCAGTTGCCCTTCTACGCCCTGAACAGCCTCTACTCGAAGGCGTCGATCGAGCAGGTCTGCGGCATCTCCGGCGCGAAAGACGATACCTCGTGCAATCTGTTCCAGCCGGGCGTCACGCCCGGCGTCCGTCCGACGTACTCGCAGTACACGAAAGGCAGCAAGGCCTACAACACGGATTACAACAACGTCGCGCCGAGCGTGGGAATGGCCTGGACGCCCGCGCGGCGATCAGGCGTCCTCGGCGGTCTCATGGGCCCGGAGGGGGACTTCGTCATCCGCGGCGGATACAACCGATCGTTCAGCCGTCCCGGCCTGAATGACTTCACCGGCCGGCTGAACGCCAATCCCGGTATCGTCATCGACGCGAGCCGCAATGCGAACAACGGATTGCTGGGCGCCGTGCCGCTCCTGCTCAGGGAGACGTCGAGACTGGGCCCGCCGGTCATCAACAACGGCAGCGAGACGCCGGTCTATCCGCTCGTGCCGGTCATCACGAACTCGATCAACACGTTCGATCCGAACCTGCAGGTGCCGTACGCCGATTCGTGGTCCGCCGGCGTCCAGCGGGGCCTCACGAGGAACATGGCGCTCGAAGTGCGCTACGTCGGGACCCGCGGGAAGGCGAACTGGGCGACGTTGAACTACAACGAGTTCAACATCTTCGAGAACGGCTTCCTGAAGGAGTTCCGGCAGGCGCAGGCGAATCTCCAGGCGAACATCGCGGCAGGTCGCGGCAACACGTTCGCGTTCACAGGCGCCCCCGGGACGGCCGCGCTGCCGACTTTCCTCGCGTTCTTCAACGGGCAGTCGGCAGCCAACGCCGCCAACAGCGCCGTCTACACCGGGACGAACTGGACCAACTCCACGTTCCTCGGCTTCCTCGCGGCGCTCAACCCGCAGCCCTTCAGCTTTGCCAACGCCGGCGGCAACGGTCTGATGGGCACCGCGGCGTTCCGCGCGAACGCGGCGGC
>JANPCT010000888.1:0-7394 GCA_031431095.1 Acidobacteriota bacterium
GGTGGGATGCCGGCGCGGGTTCGGCCGGCAGTTCGGGGGACGCGGGGGTTACTTCGTTCACGCTCATGCCCGGCTCGCAGCCCGGCTACGATCTATTGTTGTAAGCCGCGGCTCGCGCGGCTCATTCGATGATTACCAGCACGCGGCCGGCCTCGACCGAGGCTCCCTCGCTGACGGCGATGTCTCTGACGCGCCCGGCTTTCGGAGAGCGCAGCTCGTTCTCCATCTTCATCGCCTCGACGACCACCACCGGTTGCCGCAGTTGCACCTCGTCGCCCACGGCCACGAGCACGCGCATGACGCGCCCCGGCATCGGAGCCAGGACTCTCTGCTCACCATGCGTGCCGGCGCCGCTGTCGAGGCCGACCCGCCCCGTCCGCCGGCCGTTGACAAACACCGCGAGGTTGCGACCGCCGAGATAGGCGAGCATCTCGCCCGGCCTGGCGCCCGGTGCGAAGTGCACCGTCACACCTTCATTCGATTGCTCCGGAAAGAGCAGCGATACACCCGAGTCGCCGCTGCGCTGCGCGTCAACGAGCGCGGCGACGCCGTCCACGGTCACCCGGTAGCGCCCGGGTTCGGCGCGCTCAATCGAGATGGTGCGGCTGCTGCCGCTCAGCTCGATCTCGAACGTCATCGTTCGCACTTTCGCGCGGGCATCATCGGGTCATCGCAGCGCTTCCAGGCGGCCCGCCGACTTCCAGGCACTGGCCGCGGCGCGCGGGACGCCGGCGTCCTCTGCGCCGCTCGAGCGGAACCACGCGTCGAGCGCTGCTGCCATCGCGATGTGCCGGGTCTCGCTGTCGGTGAATGCACTGAACGACTCGCCCCGCCGCGATTCTAGAAGGCGATCGAGATAGGTGGTATCGAAGCGGCCGGCGATGTAATCGGGCTGCGTCATCAGCCACAGGAAGAACGGGATGGTCGTCCGGATACCCAGCACTTCGTATTCCGTGAGCGCCCTGGTCATGCGCGCGATGGTCTCGTCTCGGGTGCCGGCCCACGCCACGAGTTTGGCAATCATCGAGTCGTAGAAGACCGGCACCGTGTAGCCGGGCAGCACGCCGCCATCGTCGCGAATGCCGGGCCCGCTGGCGGCGCGGATGCCACGCACCAGTCCCGGCGACGGCATGAAGCCCTCGTCCGGATCCTCGGCGTAGATACGGCACTCGATGGCGTGCCCGTGCGCCGCCAAGGCACGCTCGGGATCGATCGTCAGCCGCTCGCCGCGCGCGATGCGGAGCTGCCAGTGGACGAGATCCAGGCTGGTGACCATCTCGGTTACCGGATGCTCGACCTGCAGGCGGGTATTCATTTCAAGAAAGTAGAACGAACCGTCTTGGTCCAGAAGAAACTCGATCGTGCCGGCGTTCGTGTAGCCGGCGGCGGCAGCCACCGACGCCGCCGCACCGGCCATCCGGCGCCGCAGCGCGTCGTCCACGAACATCGACGGCGATTCCTCGACGACCTTCTGGTGACGCCGCTGGATGGAGCACTCGCGTTCGACGAACGGAACGACGGTGCCGTGCTGATCGGCGAGAAGCTGGATCTCGATGTGGCGCGGCTTCATGATGCGCCGTTCGAAGTAGACGGCGGAGTCGCCGAACGCCGACCCGGCCTCGGAGCGCGCGGTGCGGACCGCGTTGAGCAGCTCGCCTGGGTCCGCGACGACGCGCATGCCCTTGCCGCCGCCTCCTGCCACCGCCTTTACCATCAACGGATAGCCGATGCGCGCGCCCTCGGCGGCGATCTGCTCGTCGGTAGCGGCGCTGCCAAGCGGAGATTCGGTGCCGGGAACGACCGCTACACCAGCGCGCATCGCAACCTCCCGCGCGCCGGTCTTGCTGCCCATCAACTTGATAGCCTCCGGTGCCGGTCCGACGAAGGTGATCCCCGCATCGCGGCAGGCTGACGCGAAGCCGGCGTTCTCGGCGAGGAAGCCGTAGCCTGGATGCACCGCGTCGGCGCCGGTGGCGCGCGCGGCGTCGATCACCTTGTCGATCCGGAGGTAACTTTCCGATGCCGGCCCGGCGCCGATGTGCACGGCGGAATCCGCATCGCGGACATGCCGGGCGCCGCGGTCGCAGTCCGAGTAGACGGCGACCGTGGAAAGCCCGAGCTCACGGCAGGCGCGGATGACGCGAACCGCGATTTCCCCCCGGTTGGCAACGAGCACCTTCACGACGTCAATTGTATTCGGTTCGGTAGACCGGAAAGCGGTTCCCGGTCAGCCGTTGCCCGTCAGCCGCGAGTCGAGCAGGGTGCTACAAGTGGCGCTCTCGGACGTTCCCCCTGAAGGCGGAAACTAAAGGCCCACCATATAAGGGCTCAACTCCAACGACGGGCTCAACTCCAACTGAGGGCGCTGTAGTTTCCGCCTTCAGGCGGAATTCACTCACTCTCCCTAGAGCGGGATGTTGCCGTGCTTCTTGGGCGGGTTCTTGTCGCGCTTGGTCTCGAGACCGGCGAGCGCGGCGATGAGCTTTGCGCGCGTCTGCCGGGGATGGATGACCTCGTCGACGAAGCCGCGCGCGGCGGCCACGTACGGGTTGGCGAACTTCTCGCGGAACTCCTCGACGCGGGCGGCCCGGGCGGCGGCCTTGTCGGGCGCCTTGTCGATCTCGCGCTTGTAGAGAATGTTGACCGCGCCCTCGGGGCCCATGACGGCGATCTCCGCGCCCGGCCAGGCGAAGTTCACGTCGGTGCGAATGTGCTTGCTCGACATGACGCAGTACGCCCCGCCATAGGCCTTCCGGGTAATCAGCGTCACTTTCGGCACGGTCGCTTCCGCGTACGCGTAGAGCAGCTTGGCGCCGTGCCTGATGATGCCGCCGAACTCCTGCACAGTCCCGGGCAGAAATCCGGGGACGTCTTCAATAGTGACGAGCGCGATGTTGAATGCGTCACAGAAGCGGACGAAGCGGGCCGCCTTCACGGACGCGTCGATGTCGAGCGTGCCGGCGAGATGCGCGGGCTGGTTGGCGACGATACCGACGGACTTGCCGCCGAGCCGCGCGAAGCCGACGATGATGTTCTTCGCGAAGTGGCGGTGGACCTCGAGGAAAGCACCCTCGTCGGTGATCGCATGGATGAGATCGCGCATGTCGTAAGGCTGGTTCGGCGACGACGGCACCAAGCGGTCCAGCGCCTCGTCCTCGCGATCGAGAGGGTCGGACGTCTCGACACGCGGCGCCTCGTCGACATTGTTGCTGGGCAGGTACGACAGCAGCTCGCGAATCAGCCGCAGGCACTCGCGGTCGTCGGGCACAGCGAAATGCGCCACCCCGCTGGTGGCGTTATGCGTCATCGCCCCGCCGAGCTCGTCCTTCGTCACCTCTTCATGGGTCACCGTCCTGATGACGTCCGGACCGGTGACGAACATATAGCTGGTCCCCTCCACCATGACGTTGAAGTCGGTGATCGCCGGCGAATACACCGCGCCACCGGCGCACGGCCCCATGATCGCGGAGATCTGGGGAATCACCCCCGACGCCAGCGTGTTGCGCAGGAAAATATCGGCGTAACCGCCGAGCGAGAGGACGCCTTCCTGGATTCTGGCCCCGCCGGAGTCGTTGAGTCCGATCATCGGCGCGCCCATCTTCATCGCGAGATCCATGATCTTGACGATCTTCGCCGCGTTGGTCTCCGACAGCGAGCCGCCGAAGACGGTGAAGTCCTGCGCGAACGCATAGACCGGCCGTCCGTCGATGCGCCCCGAACCGGTGACCACACCGTCACCGGGAATCAGCAGGGCGGGATCGTCCATGCCGAAATCGCGGCAGCGATGCGTGACCAGCCGGTCGGTCTCGAGGAACGTCCCCGGATCGAAGAGGAACTCGATCCGCTCGCGCGCCGTCATCTTGCCGGCGTCGTGCTGCTTCTTCAGGCGGTCTTCGCCGCCGCCGAGCGCCGCGCGCCGTTCGAGATCCTCGAGGTGCTTTATGGGGTCCATGAGTCGGTCCGCGGCAAGGCCGGCGCGGCCGTCAGGCCTGCTTCCCGGCGACCGCCTGCGCCTTCTCCCAGTCGGCGAGGAATTTCTTGAGCCCGATATCGGTCAGGGGGTGATTGAACAGCGAGTCGATGACCGCGGGCGGGCAGGTGCAGATGTCGGCGCCCATGCGCGCCGCCTCGACGATATGGAGCGGGCCGCGCGTGCTCGCCACCAGGATCTCGGTCTTGATGGGATAGTTCGCGTAGATCTCGACGATCTCCTGGATCAGCTGCATGCCGCTGGTGGCGATGTCGTCGAGCCGCCCGACGAAGGGGCTGCAATACGTCGCGCCGACCTTGGCCGCCAGGAGCGCCTGCGTCGGTGAGAAGATCAACGTGACGTTGACGCGCGTGCCTTCACTCGAGAGGGCCTTGCACGCCTTGACGCCGTCGCGCGTGAACGGCACCTTGACGACGATGTGAGGGTCGATCTTCGCAAGCTCGCGCCCCTCCTTGATCATGGCGTCGGCGTCGGTCGCGACGACCTCGGCGCTGACCGGCCCCTTGACGAGATCGCAGATCTTCTTGAGCAGCTCGCGCGAGTCCCCCTTTTCCTTGGCGAGCAGCGAAGGATTGGTGGTGATCCCGTCGATGATGCCGAGCGGCACCAGCGCTTCGATGTCGGCGAGGTGGCCGGAGTCGATGAACAGTTTCATGGCTTTCTCCCTTTGATGGTCTCGGCAGCGACCGGATTGATCAAGTCGCCGACACCCGGAATCCTGATGGTGACGGTGTCGCCCGCGTGGAGCGGGCCGATTCCCGACGGCGTTCCGGTGCCGATGACGTCGCCGGGCAGCAGCGTCATCACCCGGGTGATATAGGCGACGAGGTAGTCGATCGAAAACACCAGCTGCTTCGTCGACGAATTCTGGCGGCGCTCGCCGTTGACCCAGCCTTCGATCCCGACGCCTGCCATGGCGTGATAATCGATGCCTGCCGTGACGCACGGCCCGAGCGCGGCGAACGTATCGAACCCCTTCGCGTGCGTGTACTGCGCGCCCTTCTGCTGGAGCTCACGCGCCGTCACGTCGTTGAAGCAGGTCAGCCCGAACACGTAGTCCGCCGCATCGGCTTCGCCGACATGATGCGCGCGCTTGCCGATGACGACCCCGACCTCCGCTTCGTGATCGACGCGCCCGGCGCCCTCGGGCAGCAGGATCGTGCCGCCCGGGCCGATCACCGACGTCGAGGGCTTGATGAACATCAGCGGGTCTTTGGGCAGCGGCTTGCCCTGCTCGGTCGCGTGATCCTTGTAGTTGAGACCGATGCAGACGACCTTCGACGGCGCGACCGGCGCCAGCAGCGGGTGCGCCTCGCGCTCGACGACGTCGCCCGCTTCGTAGCTGTCGAACAATTCACCCTCGAGCAGCCGCCACGGCCCGTCCGCCGCGGCTTCGATGACGTGCCTGGGCTGTCCTTTGTAGTCGATGCGAAAGAACTTCTTCATCGGGCGGTTTCCTGCACGCGATTCGACGCCGCGCTGCGGTTCGGCGGCGTCGCGCGGTCGGCGGCGACAATCTCGTAGGTGTAGGTCACGCCCGCTTTGATCGAGCGATCCTGGTAACGCGTCTCGACGATGGGCTCGGGCGTGAGCGGCTGCAGTGTGTCACCCGGCGCTTCGCCGCGCAATACGAGATAGCCCGCGAGGTCGGCGTCGGTGTTGGCGTCCCAGATCAGATTGATGACTCCGGCGGATCCCACCGCCTGGAGGTTCTTCGGCGCCGCCGGCGGGAAGGTGTCGGTTGGCGTCACACAGATCGGGTCCGAAGGCTCGCTCTCGATCATTGACACGCCGACGGTGGCGACGCTCCGCACGATGAAGCACCGCTCTATTCCAGGCGCCGCGCCGTCCTGCGAAAACGTCGTGACCTCGAGCGGCTTCGCGTTCAGCGGCACCGGCGCAGTGACGGGCACGGCCGCAGCCGCCGAACCCGCTGCCGGCACACCGTAGATGTTGTAGAGGACGCCGGGCGTCTCGTCCGACGAGGATGCCGGCGGCTGCCAGGTGACCGTGACCGACGCCGCGTCCCACGTCGGCTTCGTGCCGGAGCGACGCGCCGCCCCCGGCGCTTCGAGCAGCGGCACCTCGTCGCGCGGCGACGGCGGGCCCGGACGCCGCCGGGCCGTCACACCGCGGACTACGTAGAGACGGGTGAGGACCGCCGGACCTGCTGCTGGCGCCGCAGCGGCGGGCGCCGCGGGCGCGGGGACACTCACGGCGGCTGGATTCTTCGGCGCGGGCCGAACCTTCGGCGGCGCGGTAATGACGCGCGGAATCATCACGTCCGGCGTCAGTGTCTCGCTGAAAGTAATGGCGTCGCCGGGGCGCGGGCGCGTCTCGGGCTTGTCGGGCTCGGCGGCCTCAGGATCGAGCGGCGGGGCAACTGGAATCTGCGCCACCATCTGTCCGGCCTTGAGCAGATCGCGGTTGGGCGGCACGACCGCGCCGGGCGCCAGCGTCACGGCATAGACTTCGAGATGATCGATCGAGAAGGCGCCCTGCCCGACGGCGCCCTTCGCCGGCACGTTCATCTGCAGGTAGACCGTGTTCCCGAGCCGCCGCGCGACGAGCGGGCCGGGCGATTCGGGCGACATGTCGAGAGGCGCGAGCGGCGGGCCCTTCTTGCCACACCCGCCAAGCACCACCAGCGAGACGATCAGCGCTGCGGCCACTCGGGGTGCGGGGCGCAAGGGACGGGATGCAGTGAAGGGCAACGTCTCTACAGGATATAACGCGACAGATCTTCGTTTCGGGCGATTTCGGCCAGCATGCGATCGACGTACGCGGCATCGATGGTCAGATCCTTGACGACGAGGTCGGGTGCGTCGAACGACACCGTATCGAGCAGCTTCTCCATCACCGTGTGCAGGCGGCGCGCGCCGATGTTCTCCGTCCGCTCGTTCACCATCGTCGCCACGTCGGCGAGCCGGTCGATGGAGTCGGGCGTGAACGTCAGCGTCACACCTTCGGTGGCGAGCAGCGCCGTGTATTGCCGCACCAGCGCGTTCTTCGGCTCGGTCAGGATCCGGACGAAATCCTGGCGGCCGAGCGGCTCGAGCTCGACGCGGATGGGAAAGCGTCCCTGCAGCTCCGGAATCAGGTCCGACGGCTTCGACACATGGAACGCGCCGGCGGCAATGAACAGGATGTGATCGGTCTTCACCATTCCGTACTTGGTGTTCACCGTCGTGCCCTCGACGATAGGGAGGATGTCGCGCTGGACGCCTTCCCGGCTCACGTCGGGCCCATGGCCGCCCTCGCGCCCCGCGACCTTGTCGATCTCGTCGAGGAAGATGATGCCGGCCTGCTGCACGCGATCCACCGCCGCGCGCGCGACGCTGTCCATGTCGATCAGCTTCTGCTCTTCTTCCTGGCGCAGCGCCTCCAGCCCCTCCGACACCGG
>JANPCT010000889.1:0-5422 GCA_031431095.1 Acidobacteriota bacterium
CAGGCTGCGCCCACCACGGCGGCCGCATGGCTGGCCGTCGCCGGAGGAGTGTTCTTCGCGCTGGACGTGGCGCTCTGGAATACGGCGGTGATGAGCACGCGAGCGGCCGTCGCATCGGTGCTTGGCAATAACACCCCTTTCTTCGTCGGGGTGATGTCGTGGGTGATCCTGCGGCGGCGTCCCCGCGCCTCGTTCTGGATCGGGCTCGCCCTCGCTCTCGCGGGCTGCCTGCTGATCATGAGCGCCGACCTGCGCGCCGGCGGACCGGCGGGGAATCTCACGGGTGATCTGCTGGCGCTGATTGCCAGCGTCTTCTTTGCCGCCTACCTGATGACCACCGAGCGCATTCGCGCTTCGATGGACACGCTGACGTTCAACACGCTGGCGATCGCCGGCAGCATCGTCACCCTGCTTGTCGCCTGCGCGGTGATGGGAGTGCCGCTCAGCGGCTATCCCCCGCGCGCCTGGCTCGCATTCGCGGGCCTGGGTTTGATCTCTCAGTTGATGGGTTATTTCGCGCTCGTCTACGCGCTCGGACACTTGCCCGCGACGGTGACATCGGTCGGACTGCTCGCGCAAGTACCCGGCACTGCGCTCCTGGCAATGGTGCTGCTCGGAGAGCCGTTGAGCGGGCTGCAGATAGTTGGCGGCGCGATCGTTCTCGGCGGCATCTACGTGGTGAACAGGCAGACGGACTGACATAGCCCACGTCAGAGCAGGGGGCTCGTGGGCTGGGACACGGGGGCTTGGGGCTGGGTCATCTCGCTCGGGGCGCGACTGCCACCGGCGACTGAGGAGACTGAATGAGAATTCCCGTTGCGCTGTCCGTGGCCGCGATCGTCGCTGTGTCGTTGGTCCTGGAAGCAGTGCCGCAAACGTTCGCACTGCAGCGGCGGATCGACGGCATCTTCTCCGCTTGGGACAGGCAGGATTCACCCGGCTGCGCGCTCGGAGTGTTCCGCGACGGCGCCATTGCCTATCAGCGCGGCTACGGGATGGCGTCGCTCGAGCACGACGTGCCGATCACAGCGGCATCCGTGTTCTACGCAGGATCCGTGTCCAAGCAGTTCACCGCGATGGCGGCCGCGCTGGCGATGCAGCGGGGGAAGTTGTCCTACGACGATTCGATCCGCAGGTATCTGCCCGAGCTGCCCGCCTACGCGGATGCCATCAAGGTCAGCCACCTGCTCCATCACACGAGCGGACTGCGCGACTACAACACGCTGCTCGCCATGGCAGGGAAGCGGGACGAGGACGCGTGGGACAACCCGGCGGTGCTGCGCATCACGGCGCGGCAGGCGGCGCTCAACTTCGTGCCCGGCGCCGAGTACCACTATTCGAATACCGGCTACACGCTGCTCGCGACGATCGTCGAGCGCGCGACCGGTGAAAAGTTCGCGGCCTTTGCCGCGGCGAACATCTTCACGCCGCTCGGAATGCAGGCGTCGCATTTCCACGTCGACGCCACGCGGCTGGTGCGCCACCGCGCCCTGGGCTACGGCGGAACCGCAGGTCAATGGACGCTCGATACCCCGATCAACCAGCGGGCGGGCGCCGGCGGTCTCTACACCAGCATCGGGGACCTGCAGAAGTGGGACGAGAACTTTTATACCGGCACGGTCGGGGGCGCCGCGCTGAAACGGATGCAGACGCCCGGACAGCTGAACGACGGCAAGACACTCGCGTATGCGTGGGGACTTCAGATCGGCGAGTATCGCGGGCTGCCAATCGTGGAGCACAGCGGGTCGCTTGGCGGTTATCGCGCGCACATCGTGCGGTTTCCGGCTCAGCATACTTCGGTGGCGCTTCTCTGCAACGGCAGCGCGATCGCGCCGACAACCCTGGCGCGGCGCGTCGCCGACGTCGTGATCGCGGAGCGTTTCACGGCGCCGGTGCCAGGACCGCCTCCCGGTACTGCCGGCAGCATCCTCGGCCGCGTTGCCGATCAACATACCGCGGCGGCGAACCGTGACTATGCCGGCGAGTACTACAGTGGAGAGCTCGAGACGATGTTCACGGTCTCGGCCGGTGATGACGATGTGCGGCTGCAGCGGGTCACCGACGCAAGCCCGGAGGTCCTGCGAATGGAAGGCCCCGCCGACGAGTTCCGTGGCGCCGGTCTGACGCTCCGGTTTCAGAGAGATGCGGCGCGGAAGGTAACGGGGTTCACTGTCGACTCAGGTCGAGTGCGCGGGATCACGTTCGTGCGGCGCTGAGGCGTCTTCGCCCTCCGGCTCCGGGTGAGGGCTGCCGCGGCTGCCAGGCGCAGCTGTTCAACGTCAAGCCCACCGATCCCGCGACGGGGACCGCCGTCACCGGCTTCATCGCGACGTTCGCGTTCGTGGTCCGCTACCTCCCCGCGCCGCCGGCGACGCGCGTCGATCCGATGGCCAGGCTCCGAGACTCGCAGGCCGTCGCGGGCGCGCCGAGCCGCCGGTCCCTTACCGGCCCATCTGGCGGGGCACCGCGAGCGCCCGGGCCGCAGGATATCCCCCCCGTATATAATCTCCTGCACTGCAGGCAGGAGGGTGGGGGGATGACGCCGCGCAAGAATGGACTCATGTGGCGACCTGACGACATCCTCAAGGCCGAGTGCCCGACGCGTCGACGAAGATCACCACGGAACAGCCGAGGATGGTGCGGTAGCCGCCATGTCCACTCCAGAGGAACTCGAAGCCGCGCTCGAGGGTAACCCCCGGGCGCTCGCCAACTACGAAGCCTTTCCGCCGTTCTCGCGGAAGGCCTACGTGCACTGGATTGCGAATGCCAAGCGGGAGGAGACACGCCGCCGGCGGCTCTCCGAGGCGGTTGAAATGATCGAGCGGAACGTCAAACTGCCGCACGACAACGGCTGAGTGCGCGTCTCTTGCAGGACCCCGCCACGCAGGAGGTCCCCAAGTGAAAAATCAGGGTAACCGCAAGCGTGAAGGCGATTCCGGCCAGGCTGGACGCGACTCAGCCAAGTCGACCGGCACAGCCGGACGCCAGGGCTCGCAACCACCCGACAATGCCATCGAACAGCCCGTGCCGGGCCGCCGCCACAACCATGATGACGATGAAGATTCGGGTCTGGGGAACCGCACCACGAATCGATAGCTGAACCTACCGAGGTGTGAGCCGCGCTGCGCGCGCCGGCGCGTCGCTGCCGCGCTTCGCTACTCGCACCTCGTCAATCGTACCGATTTCATTCATACCGCAGCGCGATCATCGGGTCGACCTGCGAGGCGCGATGCGCCGGGATGAAGCCCGCCAGGATCGCCACGGCCGACAGCGCCCCGGCCGAGATCGCCAGCACCGACGGGTCCCAGCCTTTCATTTCATACAACAGCGAGTTCGCCTTGAGGCCGATCGCGACGGCACCGGCGAGCCCGACGATCCCGCCGATTGCCGTCATCCACAGTACCTGGCGCAGCACCATCGAACGCACGCGCGATGGCGCGGCGCCGAGCGCCATGCGCAGGCCGATCTCGCGCGTTCGCTGCGACACCGTGTAGGCCAGCACGCCGTAGAGGCCGACGCCGGCAAGCAGCGTGGCGAGGCCGGCGAACAACGACGACAGCGTCGTCATCATGCGATCGAGGAACGTGTTGTCGCGGACCTGCTGCGTGAGCGTCTTCAAATCCTCGAGAGGCAGGTTGGGATCGATCCGTTTGACGACCGCGGTGATGGCCGACGCGGAGGAGGCGGGATCGGCGGCGGTCCGCACGTAGACGGCGGCCCCGCCGAGCGTCGGGTCCTGGCGGTACGGCTGGAAGAAGATCGGCGGCACCGCGCGCTTCACCTCGCTGTACTTCGAGTTCTGCGCGACGCCGATGATCAGCGTGTCGAGCTTGCTGCGATTGCCGCTGCCCGATCCCATCAGCTTGCCCACGGCGTCGCGGCCGAGGCCAAACTTCTTCGCGAACTCCTCGTTGACGATCGCTACCTTGGGTGCGCCGGGTCCGTCCGCGGCGGTGAACTCGCGCCCGGCCATGAGCGGCACGCCCATCGTAGAGAAGTAGCCGGCGCCCACTTCGTTAAACCGCGAGTTGTTGTCGGTATCGGGCCCGGAGGCGAATCCCTGGACGTTGACGTCGTTGCCCCAGTTGCTGCCGGCGAGCAGGGGCACCAGCGCGATCGTGACGCCCGTCACCCCTGGCGTCGCGCGCAGTTCTTCTTCGAGCCGCTCGAAGAGCAGGCGGGAGCGCTCGGGCGTGTAGCCGCTCAGTTCCGGTGACAGGCCGAAGGTGATCACGTTATCGATCTTGATCCCGAGATCGACGCGGCTGACGTTCAGCAGGCTCTTCACGAAAAATCCCGACGCCGCCAGCAGCATCATCGACAGCGCGATCTGTGTCGTCGCCAGGCCCATTCGGAAGCGCGCCGCGCCCCGCGCCCCGGACGGCTGACCGGCCTGGTTCTTCAGCGTCGACACCAGATCCGGGCGGGTGCTGTGCAGCGCCGGGAACAGCCCGAACAGCAATCCGGTTGCGAGCGTCAGCGCGCCGGCAAAGAACAGGGCCGGCGTGCTGAGCGTAAACGCCATCGTCTGCGCCGCTTCCGCGGGCATCAGCCGCAGGATCAGCCGCAGCGTCCAGTGCGCGACGAGCAGTCCGGCAAGTCCGCCAAAGGCGGCCAGCATCAGGGACTCGAGCAGGAGCTGCCCGATCAGGCGGCCGCGTCCGGCGCCGAGCGACAGCCGCACCGCCATCTCGCCCGCGCGCGCCGCGGAGCGCGCGAGCAGCAGGTTGGCGATGTTGGCGCAGGCGATGAGCAGCACGAAGCCGGTGACACTCAGAAGAATGAGCAGCGGTGTCTTCGCTACGGACCGCGTCGAGCTCTGTCCAACGCCACCGGGTTCGACGACGATCGGCTTGGCGCGGAACCGCGCCAGGGTCTGGTCGCTCATCCCCTTCTGCAGCGGCGCCTCGATCTCGTTGACGATGCCGTGGTATTGGGCGTTCAGTGCCTGGCGCGCGCTGTCGATGGAGACGCCCGGCCGCAGACGGGCGAACAGGTAGGCCCAGTAATTCTGCCGGTCCGCCCAACTCTTGAACCCCGGACTCATCGTCCCCCGCAGCGTGATCGGCACGAACACCTGCGGCTTCGATCCGAGCGTCGTCCCGTCGAATCCGGTCGGCGCCACGCCGACCACCGTCAGCGTCTGGCCGTTGACGATGAGACCCTGGTTGAGGACGCCCGTATCGCCGGCAAACCGCGAGGTCCAGTAGGCATGGCTCAGGACGACCACCTGTGCTTCGCCAACGAGTCGATCGTCGTTCGAATCGAACAGGCGCCCCAGCGCCGGCTGCAGTTGCAGCACCTGGAAATAGTTGCCCGAGACCAGGACGCCCTGGCCGTTCATGGTCTGGCCCTGGTAGGCGAGGTTGGCGCCGAAGAGCCAATGCGCCGCGATCCCGGTGAAGAGGGTCTGCGTCTTCTG
>JANPCT010000890.1:0-2193 GCA_031431095.1 Acidobacteriota bacterium
TGGCGGCGCGCGCATTCCTGACCCTCGCCGCACTCCTGCCCTACTGGCGACTCCTTACATTCAACGTCGTTTTCATAACCGACGACTACTTCGCATCCGACCTCTTCAATGGAGAGCTTCCCGGCCGTGCCCTCATCGGGCGGTTGATCCGCGATGGCCAGATGCCGATCTGGACCAGCCAGCTCTGTTCGGGGCTGCCACTGGTGGGCTCACCCGCGGATCCCCTCGGTCTCGCCGCGTTCGCGCTGCTGCCTCCCGCGGCGGCGCTCGATCTGCTCGTCATCGTCTTGCTGCTGGTGGCGGCCCACGGCACCTACGGTCTGGCGCGCCGCTTCGGCGCCGATCGCGCCGGGGCGGTCCTGGCCGGCATGGCCTTCGCGGGATCCGGCTACATCGCCTGTCAGCTGAAACACCTCGCGATTGTTTCGACAGTCGTGTGGCTGCCGGTCGGCATGCTGCTGATCGATCGAGCGCTCGCGGCGCGGCGCGACGGGCCGACGCCAACGCCCGCGGCGTGGCGCGCCCT
The DNA here is from genome assembly GCA_031431095.1 of Acidobacteriota bacterium. Lineage (GTDB taxonomy): Bacteria > Acidobacteriota > Vicinamibacteria > Vicinamibacterales > 2-12-FULL-66-21 > JAICSD01. Next base: position 527 of record JANPCT010000890.1, read on the forward strand.
GTTCCTGGCGCTGTTCGGACTGGTGTTCGCCGAGCAGGCGTTGGCGGGCTTTCCGCAGTCGGCGTACATCTGCGCGCTCGTCTACGGCTCGTTCGCGCTGTTCCGCGCGCTTGGCGAACGCCGCCGGTTCGGATCGCCGCGACTCTGGATGGCCCTCGTCGGCGGGCTCGTCCTCGCCACTGCACTTGGCGCGGCGGCCGGCGCGGTCGTCCTGCTGCCACTCGCGAAGCTCGGAAGCGTGTCCGATCGATCCGACGCGCTCGGCTGGGTGTGGTCGACGCGGCTCGCCTACTGGCCGACGAACGTGCTGACTTTCTTTCTGCCGTACGTCAACGGCGACATCTCGAACAACACCTACGTCGGCCCGCCGTTCTTCTGGGAGGACTATGGCTACGTGGGGCTGGCGCCCGTACTGCTGGCGATCTACGCCGGCGTACGAGAGCGGCGCCGGCCGATGGTCATGTTTGCGGCGGCCATGACGATCCTCGCGTACCTGTTCGTTCTCGGTGCGGCAACGCCGGTGTTCCGCGTCGCCTACGAGCTGCTGCCCGGGATCAAGATGTTTCGCTTCCCGACGCGATTCCTCATCGTCGTGGAGCTTGGCCTGGCGCTGCTTGCCGCGCTCGGCCTGACCCGGCTCCGGGACGATCTCCGTGGACGCTGGGTTTTGCCGTCGCGTGCGCCGGACGTCATCGTGCTGGCGATCTGCGCCGCGACCGCACTCGATCTGTTCATCCACCAGCCGCGGCAGAACCCGATGGTGCCGGCGGGCCGCTGGCTGGCGGCGCCGCTCAGTGTCGCGGTCATCAAGGGGGAGACGGCGCAGCCGCGCACGTTCACGCCGCGCCATCGCGATTTGCATCGGCGCACCTTCCAGCTGGCGCATGGGTGGGCGGATGTCGAGCCCTACTACAACCTGCGCGATGTGCTCGAGCCGAACACTGGCGGCGGCTTCTGGAGCGTCCCGTCAGCCGATTGCTACGCCGGGATCACGGCGCGGTGGTACATCGACGTCTGGGGCGATCACAACCGCGAGGCCTCGCTGATGGCGCTGCTCGCGTCGCTCGACTTCGAGGCTGGAATCCTTCGCGTTCATGCCGCGCTGCCCAAGATCCTGAAGACCTTCGGCGTCACGCACCTGCTCAGCCCGCTGCCGCAACAGGGATCCGCACTTACGCTGAGCAGTCGCACCGCGAGCGGATTCGTCTACCGTGTCGATGGGTCGGCTCGCGTGCGCTTCGTCCGCGGCGCGCGACACGTAACCAGCGACCAGGAGACGGCACGGCGCCTACTGGACTTCAGCTTCGATCCCGATCGGGAGATCCTGCTCGCCGATGCGCCGGAGACGATACATCCCACGGTGGACGAGATCGTCACGGACGGGGCAACCGCCGGCACGGCGGCAATTGCCAGCGAGGATGCGCGCACGATCGTGATCGACGCGACAGCGCCGGAGGACGGCTTCCTGCTGCTCGCCGACACGTTCTATCCAGGATGGATCGCGAGTGTGGACGGCACCCCGACGGCGGTCTATCGCGCCAACCACTCGGCGCGCGGCATTCAGCTGCCGAAAGGGCGCCACCGTGTCCGCTTCAACTATGACGCACCGGGATTTGCCACCGGACTGGGGATCAGCGCCGCCGCGGTCTCGATCCTGGTCGTCTGGG
>JANPCT010000891.1:0-11391 GCA_031431095.1 Acidobacteriota bacterium
GTCGTTCTTCGCCGCGGCGACGCCGACCGGCCACTTCACCGCCGTGCCCACGCCGACGGCTTTTTTGAACTCCGGCGAGACCTTCGACAGGTAGTCCACCCAGATGTAGGTCGTGCCCGACCCGTCGGAGCGGTGCGCGACAACGATGTCGCTGCCCGGCAGTGACACGCCCGGGTTCAGCGCCGTGAGCGCCGGGTCGTTCCACTTGGTGATCTTGCCCAGGAAGATGTTGGCCAGGACGGGCCCGCTGAACTTCAGCTCCCGCGACAGTCCGGGCACGTTGTACACCGGAACGACCGCGCCGAGAACGGTGGGGAGGTGGAGCAGTTTGCCGGGGGCCGCAAGGAGCTGCTCCTGCGTCATCGGTCCGTCGGTGGCGCCGAAGAACACCGTCCGCTCGGTCACCTGGCGGATGCCGGCGCCCGATCCGAGCGGCTGATAGTTGATGCGCACGTCGCCGTGCAGCTTGTTGTACTCCGAGAACCACTTCGTGTAGATCGGGGCAGGGAAGGTCGCCCCGGCGCCGTTGATCTGGACGGCCTGCGCCGCCAGGGTCGCGCCGGCGAGGGCCATCGCGCCGAGGACGCCGTAACCGAGCTTCTTCATCACTATCTCCTTAGAAATTCACGAGTGCGTGCACCGCGATCCGGCGCTGCGTCGGCTGCGCGGGCGAGAACCCGTCGAACCTGGCGTTGTCCACGTCGAACAGCAGCGCCGTCGAGACGCTGCCCTGGTGCGGGAACCAGTAGGCGACCCCGGCGACCGTGCGCTCCCGCACCTGGCTCTTCGCATTCTTGTTGGGCACCATGTGATCGAAGCGCACGATGCCTTCCCAGCCGCGCGCCGTCTTGGGGGTTACGAAGACCGACCACCCGCGGCCGTTCAGCGCGCTCCTGGTCGCCGACGTCTGGTCCTTCGTGCCGATGTATTCGAGCGCGGCGTTCACGTTCGGGTGCTCGAAGGTCGCCGCGAAGATCGCCCGCGTGCGATCCGCGTTCTTGACGTAGGCGTCCTTGTTGATGAACCCGGTGAACCGCAGGCCGCGCAGCAGCGGATGCAGGTGCAGCGGCCGGATGGTGCCGCGCAGCATGAACGCCTTCTGGTCGTTCACCTCCGGCTTGTTGTAGTTCTCCCCGTTGAAAAACCCGGTCTGGATGTCGCCGTAGTTCTGCGGCAGGTTGTAGCGGAAGGCCGCCCCGACGTCCGCCGACGACTGGTAGCCTTCGCGCTCGCTGAAGATCGTCCCCTGGAAGCGGTAGCGATAGACGCCTTCGAAGAAGTCGAAGTAGGGATTCTGCTGCATGCCGAATCGCGCGAACGAGCCCTTGGCCATGTAGTCGTCGAGGTTCCACTGCGCGTAGGCGTACTTCAGACGAAAGGTATAGCTGCCGTTGAGAGAGCTGCCGGTGCCGGTCTCGCGCGTGATGTCCGGCGTCAGGCGGAACAGGATGTCGTGCCTGATGTTCCCCGTGACGTTGATGTAGCTGCGGCCCACCTGGAACTGGTTCAGGGTGACGACGTTGCCGTCCGCGTCCTTGATCTTCGGCTTCTGGTTAATCGTGTAATCGGCGAAGATGGTCACGCCGACCTTGATGGCCGGGGTGTCGTCGGGGGGCGTATAGCCCGCCGCGGCGGTTACCTGGGCCGCGCCCGGTCGTACGCCGGCAAGCACCGCGACAAGAGTGGCGCCGAGCAGGCGACGGACGTTGAATGGGCTGCTGACCACGTTGTTTCCTCCTTGAGACTGTAAGGGCCGGGGGTTTCGCACGCATCACCAGTACGTTTCCGGTGTGTTAACTGTCGCGTCGATTGCCCCCTGCGACCCGTCAAGCGGAGCGTAAACGACACAAGTTACCGATGCGCTACACCACTGTTTCGGTCCCGTTAAATCAGGACCGCCAGGACAGGACGCGCCAGGGCGTGTAAACACCGTGTAACGCGTTCTGCTAAGATCGCCGCGGTTCGAAGGGAGCTGATCGTGGCGTTCAGACTGATACCGAAAGAAGAGCGTTTCTACGACGATTTCACCGCGATGGCGGAGCAGATCCAGCACGGGGCTGAGCTGCTCGACGAGATGATGGCCCCCGACAAGCCGATCTGGGACAAAGCCGACGAGATCAAGGAAGTCGAACACAAGTGCGATTTCCTCACGCATGAGATCATCCAGCGGCTCAACCGCACCTTCGTGACCCCCCTCGATCGCGAAGACATCCATATGCTCGCCCGCTCGCTGGACGATGTGATGGATGCGATCGACGCGTCGGCGGCGATCGTCCGCCTCTACCACATCGACAGCGTCCGGCCGGGTACGCGCGAGCTGACGCTGCTGGTCAAGAACTCCTGCGTGCAGGTGGTGTGCGCGATGAAAGCGCTCGAGAAGCGCAAGGGCGTGGCCGAATGCGCCGTCGAGATCAATCGCCTCGAGAACGAGGCGGATCGCGCCCACCAGGCCGCCGTCTCGGCCCTGTTCCGCGACGAGAAGGACGCCATCGTCATCATGAAGTGGAAGGAAATCCTGGACTTCCTGGAGCAGGCCACCGACCGGTGTGAAGATGTCGCGAACGTGCTCGAAGGCGTCGTCGTGAAGCACGCCTGACCCGGATGGACACGAACCTCCTCGCGGTGATCGCGCTCATCGGCGTCGCGCTCATCTTCGACTTCATCAACGGCTTTCACGACGCGGCGAATTCGATCGCCACCGTCGTCTCGACCCGCGTGTTGAGCCCCGGCAAGGCGGTCATCTGGGCCGCGACCTTCAATTTCGTCGCGGCGTTCGCCTTCGGCACCGCCGTGGCGAAGACCGTGGGCTCGGGGCTGGTCGACGTCAAGATCGTCACCTTCTCGGGGATCTTCGCGGGGCTGCTGGGCGCGATCGTGTGGGCCCTGGTCGCGTGGTACTACGGGCTGCCCACCAGTTCGTCGCATGCGTTGATCGGCGGCTACGCGGGGGCCGCCGTGATGAAGGCGGGGTTCGCCGCGATCATCCCGGCGGGCTGGACCAAGACGCTCATCTTCATCGTGCTCGCGCCGCTCATCGGGCTGACGGTCGGGTTCGTGCTGATGGTCGCGCTGATGTGGATCTTCCAGAAGTTCCCGCCGGCACGCGTCGACCGCTGGTTCCGCAAACTGCAACTCCTGTCGGCGGCCGCCTACAGCCTCGGTCACGGCGGCAACGACGCGCAGAAGACAATGGGGATCATTGCCGGCGTCCTCTTCGCCGGCGGCTACATCTCGACGTTCAAAATCGATCTCTGGGTCGTGCTGATGGCACACGCGGCGATCGCGCTCGGCACGCTGTCGGGTGGCTGGCGCATCATCTACACGATGGGCTCGAAGATCACCAAGCTGCAGCCGGTGGGCGGGTTCGCCGCCGAGACGGCCGGCGCCATCTCGCTGTTCACCGCGACGCACCTCGGCATTCCCGTCAGCACGACACACACGATCACCGGCGCGATCATCGGCGTGGGCTCGATCCGCCGGCTGTCGGCGGTCCGCTGGGGCGTTGCCGGGCGCATCGTGTGGGCGTGGGTCCTGACGATCCCCGCCGCCGCGGCGATTTCCGCGATGACCTACTGGGTCGTCTCGCATACCATCGCCCCATAGGGGGCTTCGCCTCAGTCCTTCGATCCGTCGAGCCCCTCGCGTGGTAATTCGATCGTGAAGAGTGCCCCATGCCCCGGGCGGTTGGCCGCGCCGACGCGGCCGCCGTGGAGCTCCACCAGGTGGCGCACGATCGACAGGCCCAGGCCCGTGCCACCCGGATCCTTCCCTTCCCGCGTCCGCGATTTGTCCACCCGGTAGAAGCGCTCGAAGATCCGTTTGAGATCGTTCGGCGGCACCCCGGGACCGTCGTCGGACACGGTAATGACAATCCGATCGGCGGCGCAGCGGCTGGCCATGACGATACGTCCGCCGTGGGGCGAGTGATTGGCGGCGTTCTCGAGCAGGTTGCGCAGCGCGTCCTGCAGCTTCGCGGGGTCGCCCGAAACCGTGGCGGCATCGGCCGCCACGTCGCGCTCCACGGTCACGCCGCGCGCCGCCAGCAGTCCCGCGAGATCCGCTTCGACGGCGATGACGAGACCTTCGACGCCGCACGGCACGCGATCGAGGATCTCCTGTCCGGCATCGAGGCGGGCGAGGCGCAGCAGGTCGCGCACGAGCCGTTCCATCCGCAGCGTGTGGCGCGACACGATCTCGAGGAAGCGACGGCTCTCCACCGGGTCGGCGTCGCCCAGCGCTTCGACGTAGCCGCGGATGGCGGTGAGCGGTGTCCGCAACTCGTGCGAGACGTTGGCGACGAAATCGCGTCGAATCCGATCGGCGCGCCGCAGGTCGGTAATGTCGTGCAGGACGACCACCGCGCCGCGGCCGGAGATGTCGACCGGGGCGGTGCGCGCAATCAGCGTGACGGCATCATCGCCGAGGCCGGTGAGCTCGACGCTCTCCGTTGGCCGGCCCGCGAGGGCGGCCTGGATCTGACGCGCCACCGCCGGCTGGCGCACGATTTCCGGATAGTGACGTCCCTCGACTGCCGTGTCGAGGCGCAGCATGCGGCGCGCCGCTTCGTTGGCCAGCTGCAGGCGGCCATGCGCGTTGACGACCAGCACGCCTTCGATCATCCCGGAGAGAATCGCCGCCATCCGCGCGCGATCGGCTTCGAGGCCGGCGAGACGGTTGCCCAGGTCGTGTGTCAGCGAATCGAGCATGCGCGCGACGCCGCCGATCTCGTCCTCGCCGTAATCGGGAAGCGATCGCGACAGATCGCCGGCGGAGTAGCGCCGGGCGCGCTCATCGATGGCGCGCAGCCGGCGCGCGAGTGGAGCGGAAAAAACCCAGGTGAGCGCGACCGCGGCCCCCAGACCGACCGCGAAGCCCAGCGCGGCGAGCGAGCGCACCGCCGCGAGCTGCCGATCGACATCGGTGAGCGGCAGCGCGAGCCGCACGAAGGCCAGGAGCGGCATGCCGGGATTCTGCACGGGAATGGCCACATACAACATGTCGGTACTGACAGTCGTGCTGTGGCGCTGAGCGGCGCCGAAGCCCTGCTCGCGGGCGGAGACGATTTCCGGGCGGGTGGCGTGGTTCTCGACGCTGAGCAGCTGGGCCGCCGTCAGTTCCGAGTCGCCGACGACGCGCCCGTCGGCCGCGATGAATGTGACGCGGGCGCCCAGGATCGTTGCGACGGCGTCCGCCTCCGCGTCGAGCTCCGCTTCCGTCGCCGCGCTGCGATGCGAGAGCATCTCGGACGCCATCCGCGCCTCGAGACCCAGCTCGTGCTCGATCCGCTGTTCCAGGCTGCGCCGCACCGACCACGACACGAGCGCCGTGGCGACGAGGACCGCCAGCGCGGCGGCGGCGAGGGCGGTGAGGAAGATCTTGGTGCGAAACCTCATTGGGACGGCGCCGAAGGAGCCGGAGGCGACGTGTCCTCGAGCCGGTAGCCGAACTGCTTGATCGTCGTGATGGCATCGGAGAGAAAGGGCAGCTTTTCGCGGAGTCGACGAATGTGGACGTCCACGGTGCGCGTGCCGCCGGTGTACTGGTAGCCCCAGACGTCGGTCAGCAGCAGATCGCGCGACAGCACGCGGCCTTTGTGCTCGACGAGATACTGGAGCAGCAGGAACTCTTTAGCGGTGAGGCGCACGTCCTCGCCGTTCACCTGGACCGCGTGGCGGCCGATGTCGATCACCAACGTCCCGTACCTGAGGACCGCGGCGTGCGATGCGACCGCCTGCCGGCTGGCGCGGCGGAGCAGCGCGCCGACGCGCGCGGTGAGCTCGCGCGGGCTGAACGGCTTGGTCACGTAGTCATCGGCGCCCAGCTCGAGCCCGGTTACGCGTTCCGACTCCTCACCCCGCGCGGTGAGCATGATGATCGGGATCGCCGCCGTGACGGGGTCACCCCGAAGCGACTGGCAGACGAGCAACCCGTCCATGCCTGGCAGCATCAGGTCGAGAATGATCAGATCCGGCGGCGCCTCCTTGACACGGCGCAGCGCCGCGGTACCGGACGCTGCGGCATCCACTCCGTATCCGGCCTTCTGGAGGTAGTGCGCGATGAGGTCGGCAATGTCCTTGTCGTCCTCGACGACGAGTACGCGGCTCATGAGGTAAGGGTCAAGGAAAGGACGGCTGAGCCAGAAACAGGACAGCCCATTGTTCCACCGCTGCGGGAGTTGCGCAAATCAGGCCTGATTCCATGCGTTCCAGGTGGCATTAGAGTTGATGTTGTCATGGCTAACGGAGGATTCCATGGCGTTGCAGAACATTCGTCAGAAGAGTGCGGCGGTAGCAGGAGTGATCGGGCTCGGCGCGTTGCTGGTCGGGTGCGGCAGTAACAACCTGCCGGGCACGCAGGCACAGGCGTTCGGCGGCGCAGCCGCGCCGATGTCGGTCGCCTGCGAGCCGAATCAGCGCGCCATCGTGCGTCAGGCCGCGGTCAACGGCCTCATGCAGTCGCAGGTGCAGTGCGAGTCGATCGGTCCGGCGGTGGCCACCTCGGGAATGTACGGCGCGCCGGCCGCGGTGGGTTACCAGCCGGGGTTCCAGCAGGTTGCCTATACGCAGCCCGCCGCCTACGAGCCGACGCGCATCGTCCGCACCGCGTATCCACAGGAAGTGGTGACGCGCGAGGTCGCGCCGCGGCGGGTGACCAGGTACCAGCCGGTGCGGGAACGGATCGTCGTCCGGCAGCCGAGGCGGTCGGTCACGAAGAGCGCCGTCATCATCGGATCCTCCGCGGGCGTGGGCGCCGGTATCGGCGCCGCGGTGGGCGGAAAGAAGGGGGCCGGCATCGGCGCCCTGCTCGGCGGCGGCGGCGCGGCGATCTGGGATCAGATTACGCGGCGGAAACAATAGACGTCGACGTCAGGGCCGAATGCCGGCGCGACGAAGGCAGAGGCCAGAAGAAGAGCGAAGCTCACCAGGCAGAAGCGGCTTCGGGGCAGCGGGTCCCGAGGCCGCCTTCTGCGCTTACAATGGTGAGATGGTGAAGCTGTCCGTGGTCGCGTGTGTGATCGCCGCCGTCGTTGCAGTCCAGGGTCCTGCGACGGTCCCCGCCGCCATCGAAACCAAGCATCTGACCATCGCGACGTCCATGGTTGCTGCCGGCGCTCGAGGGCGGGGGAGGCGGGTGTCGCTGGTGGTGGATGTTGCGCCGAAGCCGAAGATGCACGTCTACGCACCCGGGCAGGATGGCTACATTACGATCTCCCTCACCCTCGAGCCGGCCGCCGCCGTCGTCGCGGCGAAAGCGCAGTATCCGGCCGGTGAGAAGATCCTCATGGAGCTTTTGCATGAGACGCAGGTCGTCTACGCAAAGCCGTTCCGCATCACGCAAGACGTCACGCTCCAGCCGTCCGCGACACCGGTGACGATCAAGGGGACGGTTCGCTACCAGGCCTGCGACGACAAGATCTGTTACCTGCCGGCCAACGTGCCGGTGCAGTGGACGATCAAGCCGCTATAATCGTTTCCGCCTTGCTGCTCCTGTTCACCGCACTGGTCCTCGGCTTTCTGCACGGTCTCGGGCCCGATCATCTGATGGCGATTGCGGCGTTGTCGATCGACGGCGGCGGCAGCGTCGAAGCTGGCGCGGCGCGCGCGCGGGCGCTCGGTGTCGCGTGCAAATTCGCCGTCGGGCATGCACTGCTGCTGGCGGCCGGTGCGGGACTGATCGTGATGATTGGCTGGTCGATTCCCGCGCCCGTCGAGCGTGGCGGCGAAATGCTCGGAGGCGCGCTGCTCATCGTCATGGGCCTGGTCACGCTGCAGCACCTGCGTTCGCATCGCGCACCGGACACAGCGCAGGTCGAGCCGCACCCCTCGCGCGCGCACTCTCATGTGCCGACGTTGCTCGGCGCCGCTTTCGCGGTGAGCAGCCTGCGCGCGCTCGCGCTGCTCACGCCGTTTGGAGCTGACCTGGGGACGGCGCCGGTACCGCTGCTGGTGATGCTGATTGCGCTGTTTGCCTGCGGCATCCTGGTCTCGATGTCGCTGTTCGGCGTCGCCCTGGCCGGCCTGTTGTCCATGCGCGCGCTCGAACGCATCGGTCACGGCGCCGGAGCGCTGGTGGCGATGTCATCAGTGGTGCTGGGCGTGGTGTGGGTGCTGACGGCCTGAGTTCACGACGGCCGTTCACGGCGTCACGAAGGCACGAAGGCACGAAGGCGCTCTCGGACCTTCCGCCTGAAGGCGGAAACTACAGGAACTCCAACCAAGGGCTGAACTCCAAGGGCTCAACTCAAACTAAGGGCTCTGTAGTTTCCGCCTTTAGGCGGAATTCACTCTCTCTTTAGAGTTCTCTCACGCCGTGGCTGCGTATCAGGAAGTACACCGCGACCAGCAGGATGAGCACCCCGTTGATTCCCAGCACCAGCGGCACGGACGTCAGGCTCGCGGCGTAGCCCGAGGCGAGGCTGCCGAGCGGCATCCCGCCGCGGAACGCGACCATGTAGATGCTCATGACCCGGCCGCGCAGATGGTCCGGAACAATCAGCTGCACGAGTGACGAGGTCATCGAGAACGTCATCAGCAGCGCCGCGCCGCTGAAGAAGAGCAGCACGTCACTGACCCAGACGATGCGCGACACCGCGAATGCCGTGATGAGCGCACCGAACGCCACCTGCGTGAAGAGCAGCGTGCGGCCCATGTGCTTGAAACGTCCGAGCCAGGCGACGATCAGCGCGCCCGAGACGGCGCCGGCGCCGGAGAACGCCATCATGTGGCTGAAGCGGTTGATGTCGCCGTGGAAGATGTCGCGCGCGAACACCGGCAGGAACGTCAGCAGCGGCAAGCCCAGGAACGTCGTCAGGGCCGCAAGGATGGTGAGCGCGACGATCGTCGGTTCCCCCCGCGCGTAGCGCAGCCCGCCCTGCAGTTCCTGCATCATCGGCTTCGGATCGGCGGGCTTGACGTGCCTGATCGACATCGACAGCAGCGCGACGATCACCACCAGGAACGACAGGCCGTTGAGCCCGAAGCAGGCGGCGCCGCCCCACGCCGCGAGCGTGGCGCCGGCCAGCAGCGGCCCGACGACGCGCGCCAGGTTGAACTGGATCGAGTTCAGCGCGATGGCATTCGGCAGATCCTTCTTCTCGACGAGAGATGGAATGAGCGCCTGGTAAGCCGGCCCCCCGAATGCCTGCCCGAGCCCCGCGATGAACGACAGCAGCAGGATGTACTCGACGCGCACGAGGTTGAGATAGATCAGCGCCGCCAGCACGAACGCGGCGGCCATCTGCACGAGCTGCGATCCGACGAGCACGTGGCGGCGATTGTAGCGGTCGGCGACCACGCCCCCGATCAGCGTGAAGAGGAGGATCGGAAGCTGGCCGAAAAAGTAGTCCAGCCCCAGGTAGAGCGACGAGTGCGTCAGCTCGAAGACCAGCCAGGACTGCGCGACCTGCTGCATCCAGTTGCCCACGGTGGACGAGAACGCGCCGAACCACAGCACGCGGAAATCCCGGTAATGAAAGGCAGCGAAGGCGCGGCCAATGATGGGATGGCGGGGCGTAGAGGGCGCTTCCGGTGGGGCGACGGTAGACAAGGGCATTAGTTTAAGCCACAGCCGAACACAGACAAACCGCGCCGCATGCCGTTTTTCAGGCCGCGACGAGAAGACATGGCCTATCAGCAGGTTACGGACGCACTTGATCCCTCCTGGGCGCAGGCATATACTCGCGTCGAAGGCGAACAAAAAGCGAAAATGCGAGCCGCTCTCGAATCTCTTCTTCGCGCCCGCAAGCTGGATGTCACGCTGACGTCCGCGCCCGGCGCGCTCGCGCCTCCGCCCGAACGGCTCGCCCCCACGGGCACCCCGGGCCTCGATGCGGCTCTCGGCGGGGGCCTCCGCCGCGGCCATCTCTCCGAGGTCGCGGGCCCTGTGTCGAGCGGCGCGACGACGATGGCGGTGGCCGCGATGACCGCGGCCGCGGACCGCGGGGAAGCGGTGGCGCTGGTCGATACGAGCGACACCTTCGATCCGGCGTCGGCTGCTGCCAGCGGCTTCGACCTTGCGCGCCTGCTGTGGGTGCGCGACACGGGTGATGCGCACCGGGCGCTCAAAGCGTTTTCTCTCATTCTGCAGGCGGGCGGCTTTGGTCTTGTCGTCCTCGATCTTGCCGATGTCGCGGCTGCGGCTTTGCGCCGGTATCCGTACACGACCTGGATGCGGGTCGCCCGGATCGTCGAGGGGACCGACACGGCAGCGCTCCTGGTCGTCCGCGAGCGCCTGGCGCGCAGTGCCGGAGGCGTCACCATCACGGTGGATGCCCCGGCGGCGCGCTGGCACGGGGAGGCCCATCGCGCGCGCGTGTTTCAGGGTGTGCTCGCCGCGCCGCGCGTGATTGGAGGCCGCCGATGATCGCCGGCGATTCGACCGCGGCGAGCATCGTGGTTCGATCCTGGCTGGTGTGCGGCGGCCGTCGATGATCCCATCGTATGACGATCTCACCCCCGGGATTGCGGACGTGCTCGATTCCGAGAGCGTCAGTCGACTGGCGCTGTTTCTTCGCGACGACTTGCCGCGCCCGGACAACACGTCCGCCAGCGCGCATGAGGCGGCTGCCGCCGTCGTGCGCTGCAGCGCGAAGAGCGCGCTCTACGCGTGCCTGCGGATCGCGATCCAGGCCGAGCCTGCGGCGACGGAGTGTCAGCCGGCAGCGTGCGACCCGCCACCCGTACCCGGCGCGTCGCCGAGTGACCGCCTGCTCGGCATCGCCCGCGATTTTTCCCCTCGCGTGATGCGCCTGAGCGATGCCGAAGTGCTGCTCGATGTCTCCGGGCTGGGGCGGTTGATTGGCGAGCCGCCGGCGATCGCGGCGGCGCTCACGCGCGCGATCGCAGACGCCGGCCTCACCCACGCCGCGCGCGTGGCCCTCGCGCCAACGCAGACCGCCGCGCGATTGATGGCAACGCAACTTCCCGGCTGCACGATCTCGCGATTCCCGGATCTCCCTGTCGCCTTGTTGCAGCCGCTCGAAACGTTGCCGCCGGCAATCAACCATCGCGATCGCGCCCGGCCGTACGAAACGTTTGCACGGTGGGGGATTGCAACGCTCGGGGCGCTGGCGGCCTTGCCGGCGGCGGAGTTGTCGTCGCGGCTCGGGCGGCGCGGCATTGCGCTGCAGCGGCTGGCGCGCGGATTCGATTTGCGGCCGTTCGTGCCCGACCCGGAAACGCCGCGCTACATCGGCGGTCTCGAGCTGGAGTGGCCGCTCGACACCCTCGAGCCGCTGTCGTTCGTCCTGGCGCGGGTGCTCGAGCCATTGTCGGTCGCGCTCGAACGCGCCGGCCGCGGCGCGGCCGCCATCCGCTTGTCGCTGCGGCTGACGACGCGAGAGACGCATGCGCGAGTGCTGCAGCTGCCGGCGCCCATACGCGACCCGCGCGT
>JANPCT010000892.1:0-1659 GCA_031431095.1 Acidobacteriota bacterium
GGAAGGTAGGACGGATTTTCACGCCGGCGCGCGATCTCGTCGATCAATGCGGCGTCACGGCCCCACAACCGAACCTCGTGGCCGACGCGCTCGCAATGCACGGCCAGCGCCGTCCCCCAGCTGCCCGCCCCCAGGATCGCGATTCGTTCGCTCATCGCGGCTCTCCCATGCGCCGCTCGGTGCCGGCCGCGAGCCTCCGGACGTTGGCGCGATGGCGGAACAGGATGAGGCCGGCGCTTCCAGTGGCGGCTGCGAGCACGGGAGGCGCGGACGCCGTCATCCAGGCAAGCGACGGCAGTGCGACGGTCGCGGCCAGCGAACCGAGCGACACGACGCGTGTCATCCAGACCGTCGTGACGAACACGACCGCGGCGATCATCGTCGCGAGCGGCGCCAGGACGCCGAACACGCCGGCCGCCACCGCAACGCCCTTGCCGCCATGAAAGCGGAGCCAGACTGGATAGATATGGCCAACGATCGCGGCGACGCCCGCCGCCGCGATCGAATGTCCCGAACCGGCCCCTGCGTACGCCGCGAGTACCGTCGCGGCCCCCTTCGCCACGTCCAGGACCATGACGATGAGCCCGAGCGGCGTCCCGGAGGTGCGCAGGACGTTGGCCGCGCCGACGTTGCCGCTGCCGGCCACGCGAACGTCGATGCCCGCGCGGCGCGCCAGCAGATAGGCGAACGGCACGGAGCCGACGATGTAGCCGAAGAGGATCCACGGGACCATCAGGCTACAGTTTACTGTTTACGGTTTTACGGTTCGCCCCTGACGTGGACCGAGCCCTCGTCCGACGAGCCGGGCTCCGGACGACCAACGACCGACCAGCAACTACTGACCGGTCAACGCCGAACCTGTTTCGGTCCTCTGCAACCCCCGCCGCACGCGATCGAGCGCGGCTTGCGACGCCTGGAACTTCACCATCGGCCGCCCTCCGAAAAAGGCGTAGGTACGAACGTAGGCCGGTTGCTGCGCTACGAGCGCGGCAATCACCACCGTCCCGACGGGCTTGGCCTCGGTGCCTCCCCCGGGGCCGGCAATTCCCGTGATTGCGACAGCGACATCGGCGTTCGTGCGCTCCCGGATGCCCTCGGCCATGGCAATTGCGACAGGCTCGCTCACGGCGCCGTGCAACGCGAGCAGTTCCGCCGGGACGCCGAGGAGCGCGGTCTTGTCTTCGTCGGCGTACGCGATCACACCGGCTCGCACATACGCGGAACTGCCCGGCACATCGGTCAGACGTGACATCAACAGGCCGCCGGTACACGACTCCGCTGCGGCAATCGTGTAGCCACGCGCCATCAGCAGGCCGCCCACGACTTCCTCCATGTAACGACCGTCGGTGCTGTAGACGTCCGCGCCGAGCACCGCCATCAGCTCATCGCGCGCGGCCGCAAGCGTGGCGGCGGCGCGGGCCTCATCACTGTCCCTGACAGTCAGATGCAGCTCGATTTGTCCCATCGCCGCGAGAATCGTCGTGGATATCGGCGGCGACGACTGCCGCCAGCGCGAGTACACGGGCTGGACCATCTGTTCGACGTGGGATTCGCCGCGCCCGGTGATGAACAGGGATGTGGAATAGGAGCGCTCGCGCCCCGCGCGTTCGCGCAGCGGACCGGCACACACCGCCTCGAACATCGGTTGCAGCTCGCGCG
>JANPCT010000893.1:0-3514 GCA_031431095.1 Acidobacteriota bacterium
CGTCGTCGCCGAGGCGTGTCGCCGCAGCGGCAGTGACGCGCGTGGGGTCGAAGGCGAGGCGCTCGCCGAGCGGGAGACGGCGGTAGTTCAATCCCCAAGTCGCAAGAAAGATCAGATACGTGAGCGCGATCGAGCGGGCAGCGAGAACCGCGAAGCGCGCGGTACCGGCGCGCCAGCCGAGACGGGCACAGCGCAGCGTCGCAACCGCCGCAGCCGCCGTCGCGGCCATCCACAGGACATCGAACAGCGCAAACGGCACCCGGTTCGACAGTGGCGTCAGCAACCGCTGAAGCACCGGGTAGGCGGTCCCGGAGTACCAGCGCTCCACCATCCAGGCAGGGCTCGGAACCAGCGCGGCAGCGACAGCCAGGACGTACGCGGCACGCCACCCGACGTGCCGCGTCATTTCGGTGGACTGATCGGACCGGTGATGAGGCGAATCGCCCGCTGGTAACTGAAATAGGACCACGCCCACTGCACGAAGACGACGAGGCGGTTACGGAAGCCGACGAGATTCATCAGGTGGACGAATAACCAGGCGAGCCATCCGATCGACCCTTGCAAGTGCATCCAGCCGAAATCGGCCACGGCCGATGCGCGGCCGATGGTCGCCATGTCTCCGAGATTGCGGTAGCGAAACGCGCGCAGCGGCTGCCCTTCCGTCGCGCGGATGATGTTGCGGGACGCATGCGCGCCCATCTGCATCGCCACCTGCGCCACGCCAGGCAGCGGCCGCCCGTTCGATCCCGCGAGCGATGCCAGATCACCGATCACGAACACCTCGGGATGTCCCGGAATGGTGAGATCCGGCTGAACGAGCACGCGGCCGACGCGGTCAACGGGAGCGCCGAGCGTCGCACCGATGGCTGATGCGGCAACACCCGCTGCCCACAGGACGGTCGCCGTGTCGATACGCGTGTCACCTGCCTGCACGAAGCCGTCGCCGATCCCGGTCACGATCGTGCCGGTGCGGACTTCGACGCCAAGCCGCTCGAGGTCGTGCCGCGCGGCGCGACGCAGCGGCTCCGGAAAGGGCGGTAGTACCGCGTTCCCTCCCTCGAGCAGAATGATCCTGGACGATGTTGGATCGAAGTGGCGGAAATCCTTGGCCAGAGAGTGCCGCGCGATCTCTGCCAGCGCGCCGGCAAGCTCCACACCGGTTGGCCCCCCGCCGATGATGACGAAGGTCAGCAGCGCGCGACGGCGAGCGCCATCCGGCTCGCGCTCGGCTCGTTCGAATGCGAGCAGCACGCGGCGGCGCATCTCCAGCGCGTCTTCGAGCGTTTTCAGTCCCGGCGCATGCGGCAGCCAGTCATCGTGACCGAAGTACGCGTGCGTTGCGCCGGCGGCGACAACGAGGTAGTCGTAGCTGACGACCGCCCCATCGCTGAGATGCGCAGACTTGGTGTCCGCGTCGATGCGCGCCACCTCGCCCAGCAGCACCTCGACGTTGCGCTGGTTGCGGAGAATCCACCGGATGGGCGAGGCGATGTCCCCCGGCGACAGCACCGCCATGGCGACCTGATACAGCAACGGCTGGAATACATGGTGGTTGCGGCGGTCCAGAATCGTGACCCCGACCGGAGCGCGCCGAAGTGCCCTCGCGGCCGACAGTCCGCCGAACCCGCCGCCGATGATCACGACGCGCGGCATGTCACCCCAAGAATACCGGGATCGCGGTGCGTCCGCGTGCGCCTGCCACGGCCGTACACCGGCAAGCAACTTGCAAACTCTCCCGACATGGCAACGACTGAACGGCTCGTGCGGTGGGGCGGGGCGCGGCTGTCGCGACGGGCGGCGCGATCACTTCCGTGGATTGGCAGCGCCATCGCCCTGGCGACGGTGGCGGGGTCGATGCGGAGGAAGGGTTTTCTCCGCGGCATCCTCGATACGGGGTTGAACGCAGTGCCCTTCCTCGGCGCGGCCAAGAACGTCGCTGAAACGGTGCGCGGGCGGGATTTTATTGGCGACCGGCCCCGAGCAACCGGAGTCCGGCCCAGCCGGCTGGCGAATCGCCAGCCTTACCCCGGCCGTTAATCGTCGCGGCCCGCCAGGCTGCGTCGACCGCGGCTCCCGTCGCCAGTTCTGCATGGAACGCGGCGAGGAAAGCGTTCGCCGAAAAGCCTTCCGCAGGCCATCTGCCAAGGACCACGTTTGGGATGTTGGCTGCGGCGGATGCCCACATCAGGGTGTCCATCGCCCCACCGATACCCGCGCTGCCCAGCGTCGACGCGTCCGGTATGATGAGCACCCGCGCGCGTCCCTCCAGAGCAAACCACTCCCTCGCTTCCCAGCGCCCGTCGTTGTCCGTTCGATCGCCATTACCGGCGAGGAGCAGTGAAGAGAACAACGGTGTCGCGCCGGACATCCGGAGTGGCGCGACCACGTGGACCACGTCGAACGAGGCGAGCGAGGCGCGCACCCTCGCTTCGCTGGCGTCGGCGCCAAGGCTCAACGACGCCGCATCGCCGTAAGTCTTCGCGAAGTCCGTCACCGCGCGCGTCGAGGTCAGCTCGTCCGGCTCTGTCCAGGACGGCGCCGTCAGTGTCATTTGCGCCTTGACGAGGGACGGGATTGCTGGCGCACCGATCACTGCCGCGGCCACGCGGTCGCCGCGCGGTTGCGGCGCGATAGCGCGCTGCGCGGCCAACGTGGCGAGCGAGGTGGCATACGTCACTGCGACCTCCGCCGCGAGATCGCTCTCCCCGGCCGGCAGCGCCTCGAAGGGTATGCGCCACAGCAGATCGTCTGGGACGATGAGAAGACGATCGCGCTGTCGCAGCCGGCCGGCCAGTGGCTCCAGCAGCGCCGCGGCAATCGGCATCGCTCGCTTCCGCCATTCGACCTGATCCTGCAGGACCCGTGGCTGCATCAGTTGATCGATCTGCGTGGCGAGGGTGCGTCGGTTC
Source organism: Acidobacteriota bacterium (assembly GCA_031431095.1). Taxonomy (GTDB): domain Bacteria; phylum Acidobacteriota; class Vicinamibacteria; order Vicinamibacterales; family 2-12-FULL-66-21; genus JAICSD01. The sequence goes on from JANPCT010000893.1 coordinate 2,910, forward strand.
ACGGGCAGCACGGCGGCGGCCACATCAGGGACCGCGCCGTGGGCCACGGAAACGGCGAGCACTTCGTCGTCGCCGACGAGATATTCGAGCAGCAGCGCACGGGAGTCCTGCACGAGCGCGTTCGTGTCGCCGGCGGTTGGCGACGAGAGCCCCCTCCATCGCTCGAGCTGCGGCAGCCGCGCGTACAGGCGCGACTGCTGTTCCGCACGCCTTGCGATGACCGCCGCAAGCTGTTGCTGCAGCTTTTCCAGACGTGGCGCGTCCGGCGTTCGAGCGGTCCGTTCCGCGCGAAGCTGTGCGCGCGTGGAAATCAGCTCGCGAACGATTGCTTGTTCCTCGGCTCGCTCCTCGACCGTCGTGCCGCGGGTGATGTCGCGCTGGAATCCGGCCAGCTGAACCCGGCGCATATGCGCGCGCCGCGCTTCGATGGCGGCAAGGGCGCCACTCGCATCGCCTTGACCCGCCACGACGAACGCCAGGCCGGACCAGGCGCTGGCGCTACCTTCCAGTTGGCCGCGAGCCTCGAGGTTGGTCGGCGCATCAGCCGCTAGTTGCTCGATCGCGGTGATGGCGGAGCGGAACGCCTGCAGCGGCGTCGGCGCGGG
>JANPCT010000894.1:0-8813 GCA_031431095.1 Acidobacteriota bacterium
CTGGACGCGCCGGCGGCGCGCCGGGCGGCGGACGCGCGGCAGGTCCCTCGACGGGTCGCGGTGGCGGCCAGCCGCGCGAGTGGTACCGCGGATTGCCGATCCCGCCGGACGCGATCGCCAATTTTTCGCGCCGCAACAACACCAACTACATGCAGACCGGCGTGCTGTCGGGCCTGCAGCTGACGGCCATGTTCCCCAACCTGGTGGTCGACAACTTCTACCGCAAGACGCAGAACTCCATCGAGTCAGGCAAGAAGGAGGCGCCGTACGGCTATGTCATCGTCGCCGGCGCCAGGGATCACACGCGGTCCGCGACGCTCGTCAACATCCTGCGCGCGCAGCGCATCGAGATCGGCACCGCGAACGCGGCAGTGAAGCTGGCGGAGGGAACGTTCCCGGCCGGCTCGTACGTCATCAAGCGCGACCAGCCGTACGGCCGGCTCGCGAAGAATCTGCTCGAGAAGCAGAACTACCCCGATCCCAATCTCACCACCTACGACGACAGCGGCTGGACGATGGGGCTGGCGATGGCGGTGGACGTCAAGGAGATCAAGGACAAGGCGATCCTCGACGTGGCGGTGACGCCGGTCAAGGAGGTCGCCGTCAAGGGCAAGGTCACCGGTGCCGGCAGCGCCGGCCTCGCGATCGCGCATTACGGCTCGAACAACATGATCGCGTTCCGCTACGCGCTGAAGAGTGTGCCGATGAAGATCGCGGACAAGAGCTTTACCGCCGACGGCGTGGACTTCCCGGCAGGGTCATTCGTCGTCGCCGCCGGGTCCGACCTGACGACGGTGAAAGCGGCGGTGGAGCGGTTTGGCCTGACCGCCGTGTCGCTCCCGGCGATGCCGTCCGTGACAATGCACGACGGCGACGTCCCCCGTGTCGCCATTTTCTCGTCGTGGGGCAACACGCAGGAGATCGGCTGGTATCGTCACGCCTTCGACTCGTTCGGGATTCCGTTCGAGCTGATCTTCAAGGAGCGCCTGAAAGCGGGGAACCTGCGCGCCAGCTTCGATGTCATCGTGATGCCGACGCAGCCGGCCAATCGCCAGGCCGTGTTTGCGGCGCCGGCCGCGCGGCCGGTCCCCTACATGAAGACCGACAAGTTCAGGTTTCTCGGCGACTACGGCTCGTCCCCCGACATCACCGGCGGCATGGGCGGTGAGGGAGTGGAGGCATTCGCGAAGTTCCTCGAGGGAGGCGGCACGCTGATCTGCACCGGCGGCGCCGTGCAGTTCCCGACCGAGCTTGGCATGGCGCGGACCGTTGATGCCTCCGGCCAGACCACGAGCGCCTTCTACGCGCCGCGGCCGCTGATCAACGCCGAGATCGTCAGGCCTGAGCACCCGGTGTTCTACGGCTATACCGAGCGGATCATTCCGCTCAAGTACCTGGGCGGTCCGTTGATGTCGGTCGGCGCGCCAGACCAGGGCAGTGTCCTGGGCCGTTATCCCGGCGGCGATGCGAACGTGCTGAGCGGCCTCATGCGAGGCGCGGACGAAATCGCAAACCGGCCGTTTGCCGTCGACGTGCCGGGCGGATACTCCGGCACGGGGCGCGTCGTCCTCTTCTCGAACAATCCGATCTATCGCTGGCAGAACCACGGTGAATTCAACATGGTCTTCAACGCCATGCTGAACTGGAACGATCTGGCCGGTCCTGCCGCGCCGGCGGCGCGCGCCACGGCCTCCGCGGGAGGGCGTTAGGGGAGGCGGGGGCGGCCGGTCCATAATGAAAGGGCTCCCCCAAGAGACCCCCGCATGACTTATCGCCGTTTTCCGGCCCTGGCCACCGCGCTTCTTTCGGTCCTGCTCCTGGGCCAATGCAGCGGCAGCGCGCCGTCAGGTCCGACAGGTCCCGGCGGCGGGGGGCCGCCGCCGCCGCCCCCCGGCCCGGTGACGATCCTCGCCGCAGGCGACATCGGCGAGTGCGGCTTCGGCGCGCTGCAGACAGGCGCGTTGCTCGATACCCTCCAGGGGACCATTCTCGCGCTTGGCGATCTCGCCTACTTCCAGGGATCGACGGTCAACTTCCGCGACTGCTACAACCCGGCGTGGGGCCGTCACATCGACCGCACCAGACCTGTGCCGGGCAACCATGAATACGAGACCCCCGGCGCCTCGTCATACTTCGACTACTTCGGCGACCTGGCGGGCCCGCGCGGGCTTGGCTACTACGCGTTCACGGAAGGCTCGTGGCGTATCATCGCGCTGAACAGCGGCGCGGGCGGCGGCAGCGTTTCGTCCAGCTCTCCCCAGGTACAATGGCTCCGCGCCGAACTCGAGAACAACCGGTTCGCCTGCACACTTGCGTATTTTCACCACCCGCTTTTCAGCTCGGGCCAAAACGGCAGCCAGCCCGAATCGCGCGAATTGTGGCGCACACTGTCTGATGCCGGGGTCGACGTGGTCCTGAACGGCCATGACCATCTCTACGAGCGGTTCGCACCTCAGGACATCGATGGCCGTCCGCTCGCGACCGGCATGCGGCAGTTCATTGCCGGCACCGGGGGCGCCCACCTCTACAACTTCTTCGCCGTGAAGCCGAACAGCGAAGTCCGCGCGAGCGTCTACGGTATTCTCGCGATGACGCTCTCGCCCGGCACCTATCAATGGGAGTTCAAGTCGGTCGGTAACACGTTTCGCGATACGGGGACTGCCGCATGCCGTTGATACTGCCGACTGCCGCGCTCGTGGCCGTGCTCGCGCGTCCAGGGGCCGCGCCCATCCTTCCCCAGGACACAGCACAAGCAGAAGCGAAGGACAGCGCCAAAAAAAAGGATAAGGAGAAACAGAAAAAACCCGAGGACAAGGGGGATGACCAGGAGAAGGCCAGGAGCCAGGCGTCCAGGAACCCGAAACCGGAATATCCGTCATTCCGCCTGGACGGCGATCACCCGTCGGTCCACCTCGGGAAGGGCACTCACCTGGACTTTCGCGGACGATTCGCGGCGGACCGGACAGCTTCGGACGCCGCCAGCGACGACCCCGTCGAACGGTCGACGATCGATCTTGGCAAGAAGCGGCTCGGCGTCTCGGGGGAGATTGCCAATGCCGTCGAGTTTCAGATCGAGGCGGAGCTCAGCGACACCGATCCGTGGCGCGATGTCTACGGCGAATTCAAGTCCTTCGATGTTGCGCGCGTGCGCGGGGGCAAGTTCAAGATTCCCTTCAGCCTCGACGAGAACACGGGCGCCAGCCGGCTCGATTTCATGTTCCGGTCGCTGGCGGCAACGCATCTCGCCCCGGGTCGCGATCAGGGCGTCATGGTCCACGGGCGTGTCTGGAAGAAACTGATCGGATACGAGGCGGGCGTCTTCGCGCACGACGGCAAGAACGCGCGCACCAATAACGCGGCAAAGGTCTACGCCGGGCAGACACAGGCCGTGCGCGTCACGGTGGAGCCGCTGCGGCACGTGAAAGACGCGATCGGCGGCCTCTCGCTGGGCGTCGCGCTGACGCGCAGCGACGACATCCCGGAAGGCGTGTCCGCGCTCCGCGGCCAGACGGTGCTCTCGCAGAACTTCTTCACCGGTTCGGACTACTTCGTCAAGGGGCGGCGTCGTCGTCTCGGCGTGGAGATGGAGTTCCGGCCGGGACCCGCGTCGATCAAGTCCGAGTGGATGCGCGTCGAGACCGATCGGCAGGGCCAGAGCGTCGAAGACACGGATCTGTCGCCAATCGTCGGCGAAGGATGGTACGTGAGTGGAACCGTAGCGGTGACCGGCGAGAAGAAGAACACTGTCCACCGGCCGAAGAAGCCGCTGTTCCAGGGAGGCTTCGGCGCGATCGAACTGGCGGCGCGGCTCGAGAACCTGAAGTTCAAGAGCGGCAGCGCGGCCGAGCGGCCATCCCGCAGTCCGCGCGCCGACACCATCATCGGCAACGGCGATCAGGTGACAACCGTCGGGGTCAACTGGTACATCAATCGTTTCTTCAAGGTGCAGGCGAACTTCATCAAGGAGAAGCTCGACGATCCCTCGCAGGGGCCGCTCCCCGGGCAGGCGAGTTTCAACACCAAGGCGATCAGGTTGCAGTTTTCCTTTTGAGGAGCATCATGCGCACGCGACCAGGCATCATTGCAACCGCCGCCGTTGGTGTTCTCGTGGCGCTGGCGCGTCCGGCGCTGGCCCAGACCGCCGCCGAGCTGTTCGATCAGAACACCATCCAGGAGATCCGGCTGTCGGTGAACTCGCGCGATCTCGCGACGCTGCGCGCGAACACGGCGTTGAACACCTACTACACGGCCGACCTGACCTGGAAGAGCGTCAAGGTCCGCAACGTTGGCATCCGCTCACGCGGACAGGGCAGCCGCAATCCGACCAAGCCGGGTCTTCGCGTCGACATAGCGCGCTACACCACGGGACAGACCTTCGTCGGCCTCTCCACAATCATCCTCGACAACATCTGGCAGGACGACGCGCTGCTCCGCGAGCGGCTCGCCTTTACATTGTTCGAGAAGATGGGCGAGCCGGCGCCGCGGGAATCGTTCTGCCGCCTGTTCATCAACAACGAGTACCAGGGCCTCTACGCCATCACCGAGGAAATCGACGGCGCTTTCGCCAGGCGTGTGACCGGCGAAACCGACGGCACGGTCTTCGAGTACCACTGGTTCGCCGACCGGCAGTGGCGCGCCGAAGACCTCGGCGACATTGCGCGCTACAAGGTGCTGCTCGAGCCCCGCACGCACACGCTCGACGCCGACAGCACGCTCTACGCGCCCATCCAGCAGCTCTTCAAAGAGGTCAACGGCCCGGACGACGCGGTGTGGCGTTCTCGTGTCGAGCAGTACATCGACCTGAACCAGTTCATGGTGCACGTCGGCATCGAGCAGTTCATTGCCGACAACGACGGCCTGCTCGGCGCCCAGGGCATGAACAACTTCTACCTGTACCGCTTCCAGGGCACACAGAAGCACCGGCTGTTCGTCTGGGACCGCGATCAGTCGTTCCTGTTCCTGGACAGTCCGTTGGCGACCTCTGACAGCAACGTCTTGTTCCGCCGCGCCATGACGCAGCCCGACTTGCGCGAAACCTACCTGACGACGCTGGAGCGCTGCGCGCAGATCTCCGCCGCTGACGATTTCCTTCTTCTCGAGATCGATCGCCTGATCGGGATCATTCACGCGGCCGCGGTGGCGGACACGAAGAAGCAGTTCGCCGGCGATCCGGGGCGGTTCGATCTGGCGGTCGATTTTCTGCGCAGCTTCGCGGCACGACGGCCGGCGCAGGTTCTCGGTGAAGTCGCGCGCATACGCAAGGGGGCGTAACGCAGGGGCAGGGGCTCGGAGCTTGGGGATCTCCAACGAAGGCCTCCGTAGCTTCCGCCTTCAGGCGGAATTCACTCGCCCGCGCGTCGCCGCATAGCCCCGAGCCCCCTGCCCCCGCGTTTTGTCACAAACGCGGTCCCCCCGCGTTATACAACTGACGATCAAGATGACCACTGCACAGGCGGGGCGCGAGCTGTTCGAGACGCACGGGCCGGCAATCTATCGTTTCGTCGTGGTGCTCGTCCGGCACCACCAGGACGCCGAGGATGTCGTCCAGGAGACGTTCCTCAAGCTGTTGCGCCATCTGGACGCGGACGGAGACACCTCGAACCTGCGCGGCTGGCTGTTCACCGTGGCGGCTCACGCCGCGCGCGACCGCCAGCGCGGACGAGCGCGATGGATCGCGTGGCTGCCGGTGCACGATGCGGCCGTTCCACCGCCGGTGCTGCCCGACGAAGACGGTCGTCTGAAAATCGCCCGCGACACGCTGCGGCGATTGCCGGAACGCGATCGGCTGCTGCTGGCGCTGCGCGCGCAGGGCTTGTCGTATCGCGACATCGCCGCCGCGGCGCACCTGAAACCGGCCTCGGTGGGCCGGCTGCTGACGCGCGCCGTCGACCGCTGGGAAACTGCGACGGGAACACGGAAGGACGACCAGTCTTATGACTTGCTTGAACGACATTCACATCCAGGCGCTCGCTGACGGTGAGGGCACGCTCGACGCCGCGAGTCACGCGGCATCGTGCGCGGGCTGCAACGAACGCCTGCGCGCGCGCGAGCGCGTGATGGGCGCGGTTCGGCAGTCACTCGATGTCCCGGTGCCGCTGCCCCAGGCGCTCTCGCAAGCCGTCGGCGGGACGTTCCAGCCCATCGCGGCGAGCGCGCGCGCGGGGGGGACAATGGGCGCGACCCGCATGCGGTCGCCGCTGACGGCGCCGTCCGGCCGCGTGCGCCACGCCTGGCGCGCGCGCTGGGTTTACAGTGGCGCGGCGGTCGCGGCAGCGACGGTCATCGCGGTCCTGTTTGTTGCGCCGATGATGAAGGGGCCGGACGCGACGGTCTCGGCTTCGGAGATTCTCGCGATGTCGGCCACCCGGCTCTCCGCGGTTGTCGCGTCGGGAGTGGAGACCCTCGAGTACGAGCTGGTGCTCGACGGCGTACCCAGGGAGATGATGCCTGACCAGGTAGACGGGGCCTACACGGTGTCGCAGGCAATTGACCACGACGTGCCGGGACGCTTTCGATTTGCCAGCTACGCGGCCGACGGACGGATGATGACGTCTATCGCGCAGGACCCGCTGCAGCACCGGCGCGTGATGGCGTTCACGGTGGCGGGTCAGCCCTTCCGGTTCGACGTGGCGCTGCCGGTTGGACCGGCCAGCATGTCGCTCCCGGAAATGGAGCGGCTGCACATGCAGGCGTCGATCGCGATGATGCAGGCGAGCGGCAACCAGCTGCTCGAAACGATCGACGGGCCGAACGGCCGGATGTACCGCATCGAGGTGCCACGGGTGATCGATCCCTCCACCAATCCGGTGTGGGATCTCACGGAGGCGCGGGTGCTGATCGACGCGCGCGACTTCCGCGTCGCGGAGCTGTCCGTCCGCGGCAGCTTCCTCAAGCAGCCCTACAGCCTGTCGTACAAGTTGATCGGCCACCGCGTGACCGCGCGCGTCGCGCCGGAGGCGTTCGACGTGCCGGCGCAGGCGGGGGAGATCGTCATTCACGGACAGGGCTCCAATATCCCGATGCACGACGTCTTCGTGCTCGCGCTCGGCGAACTGGCGAAACGCAAGCTGGCCGAATGAGCCTGCCTGGCGCGGCCGCGATCCAGACAGACGGGCTGACGAAATACTTCGGCGCGGTCATCGGCATCGAGGAACTGTCGCTCGCAGTCCGGCCAGGTGAGGTTTACGGCTTTCTCGGCGCGAATGGCGCCGGAAAAACGACCACTATCCGGCTCCTGCTGGATCTGCTTCGTCCCACCCGCGGCCGCGCCAGCGTCCTGGGGATCGACTGCCATCGTCAGAGCCTTGCGGCACGACGGCTGATTGGCTATCTGCCGGGAGACCTTCCCATTTATCCGGATCTCACGGCGGAACAGTACCTCGCGTATCTGTCACGGCTCGACGGACGGCCCGTTGCTCGCGACTACCTGCAGCATCTGCTGGGCCGCTTTGACGTCAGCGTGGCGGACCAGCGCCGTCGCCTTCGCGTGCAGTCGCATGGGATGAAGCAGAAAGTCGGCATTATCCAGGCACTGATGGCCAGGCCCGCGGTCGCGATTCTCGATGAACCGACTGCCGGTCTCGACCCGCTGATGGCGCAGGCGTTCAGGGAAACAGTGCTGGACCTGAAACGTGCCGGTGAGACGACAGTGTTCCTGTCGTCTCACATTCTCGCGGAGGTCGAGTCGACGTGCGACCGCATCGGTCTTGTGCGCGGCGGACGGCTTGTGACCACGGGCACGATCGAGGACATCAAGCGCGATGCGACGCGACGCGTCTCGGTCACGTTCAGCGCGCCCGTGCCGCCGCCCCTCGACCTTGCCGGTGCCATCGTCCGCACCACCTCCGCGCACGAGTGGGTGCTCGAAATCCGCGGCCCGCTCGGCCCGGTTCTCGACGCGCTGCACGGGCTCCCCGTCCATGATCTGATCGTGCATCCGTTCAGCCTCGAGGACCACATCGCGCAGTTCTACGGCGGGGATGCGGCATGACCGCGCTGTTCCTGCGCTCCGTTTCTCAGGCACGCTACCTGATCCTCGGCGCGCTCGCGCTCCTCTTCGGCTTCCAGTTGATCATCGTCGGGCAGGCCGCCGAAATTCAACGGACGCAATCGTTCGGCCGGATGGCCGAGTTGCTGCCGGCGTTCCTGCAACGCGGCCTCGGCAGCAAGGCGATGCTGCTCGTCACCTTCAAGGGAACCGTCGCGTTCGGCTATTTCCACCCGGTGGTCTGCCTGCTCGTCACGATGCTCGCCATCTACCTGGTGACCGAGCCGGCGCACGAGATCGAGTCGGGTCTGGTCGATCTCGAGCTCGCCCGCCCGGTCCCGCGCCACCGGCTGCTGACGCGCTCGCTGCTTGTCGCCGCCGCCGCAGTCGTGGCGGCAATCGCCCTGATGTTCCTTGGCACGACCTTGGGCGCTCGACTGTTCGACACCGCCGGATTCGACATGCCGTCAGTCAATGTCCGGCTGCGCCTGCTCGCTCACCTCGCCGGTGTCGCGGCTTGTCTGGGCGGCTTCGCGCTGCTCGTCGCGACAGTGTCGGACCGGTGGATGACGGCCTTTACCACGACGGCGATGATCACGGTGGTGCTCTATCTCGTGGACTTCCTCGCCATCGGGTGGAGGCCGATGCGGGCGATTGCATGGATCTCCCCATTCCACTACTACCCGGCCCTTTTCATCGTCGCCGGAGACGCGCCCGGAAGCTTCAACCTGCTGGTGCTGTTCTCGTCTGCGACCGTCTTCATCGGGCTGGCTTACTGGCAGTTCGCGCGGCGGGACCTCTAGACAATATGGAATGACCGGCTCGC
>JANPCT010000895.1:0-4486 GCA_031431095.1 Acidobacteriota bacterium
CACCGGCGCGCCGATGCCGCCTCGAGCGAAGGGACTTCGTCGGAGAGGCGGTCGGGTGGCGTGCGCTGCATCGATGCCCGCAAGGCGGCGATCCAGCCGGCCACCTGGCTCGCCGCGTTCCAGTCGGCGATCGAGGCGGAGACGTCGGTTGCCGACGAGACGCTCGACGTGCTCCGGCAGCATGCCGTTCGCTATTCGATCGGCGATTTTCTGCCGACCCCGGACCACCGCGACGCGCTGCTCCGGTTGCTCGTGCCGCGGCCCGGTCTCTATGCGCGCTTGTCGGAGATGCACGACTGCGGCCTGCTGGGCCGCCTGATTCCGCCCTTCCAGGCGATCACCTGCCGCGTGATCCGCGACTTCTATCACAAGTACACCGTTGACGAGCACACCTTGCTGACCGTTCGCACCCTCGAGCGGCTGGCGAACGCGCCTGCCTACCGGCAGCGGTTCGCGTCGATCGCGCGCGAGCTCGAGTCACCGCAGCTGCTGGTCCTCGCGTTGCTGCTGCACGACACCGGAAAGGCCGGTGACGACGACCACGCGGTGGCCAGCGCCCGTCTCGCCGAATGGCTGTTGGATGAATGGGCGCTCGCCGACGATGCGCGTGAGGCCGTGCTGTTCCTGATCCGTCACCACCTGCGGATGTCGCAGGTGGCGTTCCGGCGTGATACCGAGGATCCGGAGATTGTCCGCGAGTTCGCCACGCTGGTCGGCACCGAGGAACGACTGAAGCTGCTGACATTGATGACGCTGGCCGACGTGGACGCGGTCAGCCCCGAGACGCTCACGCCGTGGAAAGAAGAGCTGCTGTGGCGGCTCTATGTCGACACCTACAATTACCTGACCGTCCAGTACGGTGACGACTTGATTGAGCGCAATCAGGCCGCTGCCGCCGAGTGCGTGGCGCGGCGCCCCGCCGATCTCGCAGGCGCCGAAGTCGCCGGCTTCCTCGAGGGGCTGCCGCGCCGCTACCTGCAGCTGTTCGATCGCCGCGCCGTCTACGAGCACGTCCGGCTGGCGCGCAATATCCACCCCGACGAGGTGCACTTGCGCCTCGAGCCGAGCAACGGATCATGGCAGCTCACCGTGGTTACCCTCGACAAGCCGATGCTGTTCGCCAATATCTGCGGCGTGCTGTCGTCGTTCGGCATGGACATTCTTCGCGGCCATGCGATGACCAATCCCAATGGCCTGGTGCTGGACGTCGTCCAGTTCACCGACGGGGAGCAGTTTCTCGCACTCAATGCGGAGGGCTCGGATGCCGTGCTGCACGCGCTCGAGGACGTCGTCGCCGGGCGATCCGCCGCCGCGGACCGCCTGCGCGGTCGGCGGGCGGGGCTGCGGCGGCGGCAGGCCGCGCCAGTGTCGCCAGTCGTCCACGCCGACGGCGAGGCGTCGCGGCGTTACACTGTGCTCGAAATCATCGCTCCCGACCAGTCCGGCCTGCTCTATCGCGTCAGCCGGGCGATCGCGACCGAGGGCTTCTCCATCGATCTGGTCCTCATCGCGACGGAAGGCGACAAGGCCATCGACGTGTTTCACATTACTAAAGGCGGCGCGAAGCTCACGACCGGGGATCAGCGCGCGCTCAGCGAGCACCTGCAACACCTGCTGGAGGGCGACGAATGAAGCTGCTGAAGGCCATTATCCGGCCGAACAAAGTCGACGATGTGAAGGACGCGCTCTCCAAACTGAACCTCTCCGGGATGACCGTGACAGAGGTCCGCGGTCACGGCAAACAGAAGGGGCACACGGCGATTTACCGCGGCAAGGAATACAACGTCAGCCTGTTGCCGAAGATGCAGGTCGAAGTGGTGGTGACGGACACCATCGTCGAGGAGGCGATCCGGGCCATTGTCGAGGCGGCGCGGACGGGGGAAATCGGCGACGGTCGGGTATTCGTCCTTCCTGTCGAGCAGTCGTACCGGATCCGCACCGGAGAACGGGATATCTGACCCATCTCCTGGGCGCATGCGCCTGATGAGATCATTCTATTAGGGGAATACCACAGGGTCTGCGATAACGACTTCGTGCCGACGAACGATATCGATCCCCTGCAGCGATGCGGCCTGTACGATCCGGCCTTCGAACACGACGCCTGCGGCGTCGGGTTTGTGGTCGACATCGCGGGCCGGCGATCACACTCGGTGATCGCCCGCGGACTGGAAGTGCTGATCAACCTGCAGCACCGCGGCGCGTGCGGGTGCGAAACCGACACCGGCGATGGCGCCGGCATTCTTATCCAGATGCCGGACCGCTTCCTGCGCCGCGTGACGTCGGCCACGGGCCTTCATCTCCCTCCCCTGGGCTGCTACGGCGCGGGCGTCGTGTTCCTCCCCACCGACGCGAGCGCGCGGGCGCGCCTCCAGCAGCTGATGGCCCGGATCGCCGAAGAGGAGGGACAGCTGGTCCTCGGCTGGCGGCACGTGCCCGTGGAAGACGACCATCTCGGCGCCTCCGCGCGGGCGGCCCGGCCGGTGATCGAACAGGTCTTCATCGGCGCCTCCGCCGGCGTGCGCGCCGCGCTTGACGAGGATCCGATGGCGTTCGAGCGCGCGCTGTACGTCATCCGCAAGCGGATCGAACATGCGATTGACGCGCTGCCGGAAGCGTCGCGGCAGCGGTTCTACATCCCGAGCCTGTCGTCGCGCACGCTCGTCTACAAGGGCATGCTGACGGCGGCGCAGATCCAGCCGACGTTCCCCGATTTGGACGACCCGGACATGGAGTCCGCGCTCGCGCTGGTGCACCAGCGCTTCAGCACCAACACCTTCCCCTCGTGGCCGCTGGCGCATCCCTACCGGTTCGTCGCCCACAACGGGGAAATCAATACGCTCCGCGGCAACATCAACTGGATGCACGCGCGCGAGAGCCTGCTGCGGTCGCCGCTGTTCGGCGGCGACCTGCGCCGGCTGCTGCCGATCATCCGCGCCGGCGGCAGCGACACCGCCAGCTTCGACAACGTCCTCGAGCTTTTGGTGATGGCGGGTCGCTCGCTGCCGCACGCGCTGCTGATGATGATCCCCGAGCCGTGGGCCGCGAACGACACGATGGACCCGGCGCTGAAGGCGTTCTACGCCTATCACTCGGCGCTGATGGAGCCGTGGGACGGCCCGGCCGCGATGTCGTTCACCGACGGCACGGTCATCGGCGCCATGCTCGACCGCAACGGCCTCCGACCGTCGCGCTACTGCGTGACGCGCGACGGCCTCGTGGTGATGGCCTCGGAAGCCGGGGTGCTCGATTTCGCGCCTGAGGACGTCATCCTGAAGGAGCGGCTTCACCCCGGGCGGCTCTTCCTCGTCGACACCGCGCAAGGGCGCATCGTCCCCGACGAGGAGATCAAGCGGGAGCTGGCGGCGGCGCACCCCTACGCGGCATGGCTGCGGGAGAACCTGGTCGACGTCAACGACCTGCCGGAGCCGCCATATCTGCCGCGCCCGAGCGCCGAGGCGGTGATCCAGCGGCAGCGCATGTTCGGCTACACGGACGAGGATCTCGGCCTGCTCCTCACGCCGATGGCCGCCACCGGCGAAGAGCCGATTGGCTCGATGGGCACCGATACCGCGCTAGCCGTCCTGTCGGACCGGCCGCGCCTCCTCTTCGACTACTTCAAGCAGACGTTCGCGCAGGTCACCAATCCGCCCCTCGACGCGATCCGCGAGAAGCTGGTGACGGCGATGTCGTCGACGGTCGGGCCGGAAGGGAACCTGCTCGATCCGCGGCCGGAATCCTGTCGGCAGATCCAGATCGAATACCCGGTGATCGACAACGTCCAGCTAGCGAGGCTTCGGCACGTCTACCTGCCGGCCTTCCGCTCGATGACCATCGCGACGGTATTCGATCCGACGCGCGGCGGCGCCGGCCTCGAGCGGGCGGTGGAGGAGTTGAAGCAGCGAGCCAGCGATGCCGTCGATGCCGGCTACACCATCGTCATCCTCTCCGATCGCGGGGCCGATCGCGACCGCGCGCCGATCCCGAGTCTGCTGGCCACGGCGGCGGTCCACCACCACCTGGTCCGCAAGGGTACGCGCACCCGTTGCGGGCTGGTCGTCGAGTCGGGCGATGCGCGCGAGGTGCACCATTGCGCGCTGCTGCTGGGCTTCGGCGCGGGGGTGGTCAACCCGTACTTGGCGTTCGAGACGATCGCCGAGCTCGTTCGCGGCGGGCACCTCCCGGGCGTGCCGTACGAGACGGCCGTCGAGAACTACATCCACGCGCTGAACAAGGGCATCCTCAAGATCATGTCGAAGATGGGGATCTCCACGCTCCAGAGCTACTGCGGTGCGCAGATCTTCGAAGCCATCGGGCTCGACACACGGGTGGTCGCGACCCACTTTACCGGCACCTCGTCGCGAATCGGCGGCATCGGGATGGCCGAGATCGCGCAGGAGGCCATCGAGCGCCATCGCCCCGCCTACGCCGCCAACGTCCGCGACGGCGCCGGGTTGACGGTCGGCGGCGAGTATCAGTGGCGCCGCGA
>JANPCT010000896.1:0-1548 GCA_031431095.1 Acidobacteriota bacterium
ATGGTCGACGTGAGACTGCCGTCCGGTTGACGGTCATAGGCGAGAAGTGCACCCTTGCTGGCAGGGCCGGCAACCGATGCCACTCCATACAAGCGTCCACTCGACGCTTCCAGGAGGCGGCCGACCGGGGGGTACGCCGGCTCAATCAGCGAACGCAGCACCTCATAGTCCGCTTGTGCCGACGCCGGCGAGGGTGACAACCCGAGCGCGACAGAGCACGCGATGACGACGAAGCGCAGACGCCTTCTCATGGAACTCCTCGCTCCGGAATACAAGATCTCGCGAACGCCCGGCTCGGTTGTGCCGGTGGTGAAGAGAATCTGATTTTTCATGGGCCCCCGGGACGCCGCAGTTTGACACGCCGCTCGCGACTCGCAACCGCTTAAGAACGAGTATTCTGGTCAACGGAAGGCAGGGTGGAACACGGGTACGCCCTCTGGACGCCCTTCCACGGAACCGCCGGTCGGCGTGGTTCTCCAGCCCTGGCAGACTGGTAGACAAAGGTCTGCCTCTGGGAGGTATTTTGTCGGCTCGGCGATGCCCAAGGACCTCCAGGCCGACCTAAAGTCCTGTAAAAAAAGCAAATAGCCGCTCTTGCGCCTACCTTCCTGACGGAAGCATTCTTGCTCCCTGGCAGGGGTGGAGCTTTCCATCTTTCGCTCCACATCATTAATCAGCCATCGGACCAGACCAGGCAGTGGAGAAGTGTTGGTAGTTTCTGACGCCAGGCAGCGCATCGCGGCCCTCACCGAGGAGCAGCGGCACGTGCTCGCGCAGCGGCTGGCAAAGCGCCGCCGTGCGGAGTCCGCCAGCGCCATCCCCCGGCGTTCAGCCGAGGGGGCGATCCCGCTCTCTTTCGCCCAGCAGCGCTTCTGGTTCCTGACCCAGCTCGGATCCCTGAATACGGCGTTCAATGTCGGGGAAGCCTGCTTCCTGTCCGGCCCCCTCGATCTCGCGTCGCTGATTCGCGCCATCAACGAGATTCCGCGCCGCCACAGCGTGCTGCGGACGACCTTCGCCGTGGCCGACGGACAGCCCGTGCAGCACATCGCCCCGGAGTCCACCGTGGACGTACCGATCGAAGACGTGCCGCCCGGTCCTGAGCAGATGCAGGATCTCGGACGACGCGTCCGCCAGGGAGAGCGGCGGCCGTGGGATCTGGCGTCCGGCCCGCTGTTCCGCGCAAAGGTGTTCCGCCTGAGCGACACGCAGCACTTCCTCCAGATCCTCGTGCACCACATCGTCTCGGACGGCTGGTCGAAGGGGGTGCTCGTTCGCGAGCTGACCACGCTGTACGAGGCGTACTCGCGCGGCCAGGCGCTGACGCTCGAAGAGCCGCCGATTCAGTACTCGGACTACGCGCTCTGGCAGCACGACTGGGTGGCCAGCGAGGCCGCCTCGAAGCAACTGGCCTACTGGACCGATCGCATGTCGGGCGCGCCGACGCTGTCGCTCCCGTCGAGCGCCGTCCGCCCCGGCGGCGCCGCCGGCACCCATCGCTGGATGACGATCTCGGCGGCGACGACCGCCGCACGGCGTGGCCTGTCG